>CAITQQ010000336.1 GCA_903894575.1 uncultured bacterium | reverse complement strand
GTTTTGATTGAGGTCCATTACACCATGATGATCCACCAAGAGTCCCCATGGCAGTGTTGCAACAATGGTATGGATTGTGTCTCGCATCTTACCCATCTTGCGCCAATCCCCGGTCTTGATATTTAAGCGATAAAGCCCCTCTTTGATTTTCTCAGCATTACTGCTTTTTAAGCGTTCATGAGATGGTGATGACATCGCCTTTATTGATAAAGTCTTTAAAGCAGTGTCAATCATGAAAAATCCATCCGCTACTTTGGTCCAATATATATTTTCAGACAACAAAGTGGCATCCCATTGTTTGCTGAAAGGATTAAAGTTCCTCAGCGTTCCGTTTGTAATCCAGAACCCATTCCCACCAAAGGAGTAAAAAACCGAGTCGAGGCTAAATGCAATGCTGCGGAAATTATACCCGGTAAAATACGTAGAATCAATCCGCCGCCAACGATATCTACTTTGGGAAGTATCCAACTGGTAGATCCTACCGGTTCCCTGAGGAATTACATATAGACCTGAAGCATCTTTCACTAAATTATACCCCTCATTGCTGAAATTGGCCGGGAGGTCTGATAAATCAATGAATGTTTCTTTATGCTGGGAGTTTACAAGTACCGTTCCAGGATAGGAGGAAAGCTTTTTTAAAATTGGTGGTATTGCCTGTCCAAAGGAAAATGGTCCGTAACCAATTAAAAAGAGCAATAAGAAAAATGATTTTTTGAGCATTGCTCAGCAATATCAATTACTCTCATTTGTGTTCAAGGTGAAAAACACGATCAAAATATGTTTTTTAACCAATAAGGATAATAACTAATATATAAGTAATTGATAATTAATAAATAGAACAGTGTCGGGAGGATTATTTTTCTCACCTAGTTTTTAACCTTCTAGCAATTTTAGCAGCTTTTCTTCGACCATAGAAGGTGTAATCTGCTCCATGCAAGCATGATCCCCGCGCCAACAAGTGCTATTTCCGAAGACCGAACATGGCCGACAAGACAGGTGTACTTGTATTGCATTCAAAGGATCCTGCCGATGGCCGTAAAAACCTGCATAAGGGTGTGTTGGCCCCCACAAAGAAACCACTGGAACATTGACCAGGGAGGCCAGGTGCATGTTTGCAGAATCCATGGTAACCATCACCGCCATTTGTTTCATCAACCTGAGTTCATCAGCCATTGAATGGACGGCTGGGAATGGAACAGCACGCGTAAATTTCTCCTCCCAATCAGCGAGCAGGAGTCGCTCAGCTCCTTTCCCTCCAAAAAAATACATTTCATAGGGGGCTTTGTCAAAATATTGGACCAGCTCCTTGAACTTATCCAGCGGATACATTTTGGCTGCATGTTTTGCAAAAGGAGCAAAACCAATCTTCACAACGGACTTTTGCGCATCTGAACCATGCAAAATACCATCAGCCTGTGGGAGATTGATTGTGAAGCCCAATCGCCTGAACACATCAGCATATCGTTCTGTAGCATGTGGCAATGGCCTGAAAATTTTGTTTTCCTTCCTCACCAAGGCATACTTTTCAATTCTTCCCTTGTTGATCACCTCCGTCTTCCGTCGGCCGGCCTCAAAAAGAAACCTCAAAACATGGGTGCGTATAACACCATGAAGATCCGCGACCAGTGAAAAATCATGCTTTTTCCTTAGGGTATTGAAAATCCTGAATATGCCAAGGAATCCTTTGTATTCTGCTTTCAGATCAAAGCCCTCAAACTCCAGCCGCTCAATCCCTTCAAACAGTCCAGCCAACTGCTTTTCACTGGCCATAACAACAGATACCTCTTTGTTATTGGCAAGAAAAGTCTTCAAGACGGGAATGGTCAAGGCCACATCACCCAATGCAGAAAACCGCATGACCAAAATCTTTTGCCTGATCGGGGAATTGCTCATTTTTTTTCGAGGTTGTACAAGACAGGATTCAAGGAAGGGTCATTGTACATTTTCATTTGCCGGTAGACCTTCATGATTTTTTTACCTTCGCTGATCTCTGCCAACAGCTCGTCAATTGCTTTGGAAAGATCTGTTTGTTGCTCCAGGAGCACATGCAATTTTGCTGTACATTTTGCCCTGTGTTCGGGAGTTGCATCTGCCCTTACTGCCTCTTCCTGCATATGGTAAATCTTGAGGATGAGGATTGAGAGCCGGTCAATGGCCCATGCAGGGCTTTCAGTATTGAGTTTTGCCCCGGGAACTGCATCAATACCAGCATACAGGTTTAAAAAATAATCATCAATCTGTTCAACCATATCGGTTCTCACCTGATTTGACTTGTCGATTCTTCGCTTGAGACCGATGCCTGCAACCGGATCAATGTTGGGATCCCTGACAATATCCTCCAAATGCCATTGCACTGTATCTACATGGTTCTTTGCGTATAAAAGATGCTCAATGCTCCCTTCTGGGAATGGATTGTTGACTGCTTCATCGACATTGTTGTGCAGATGGTATGCCGCTACTGCCTGCTGAAAAACTTCATTGCATGTTGAACTGAATGTCATGGGGCAAAAATAAAGAATCTGGGGCTGATTGGCATGGTATACGCCAGTTGAAATATTGGCAACTATGCTGAAATGGATGCTTTTTTAAATTTGAACAGGATAGTGAGGGTCAGTGAAAGCATAAAACAAGCAGCTGCACCGGCGGTGACGCCCACGCTCCAGGCTTCGCTAGACTGTTTTGCATAGATGCCCCAAAAAGCCCAAGCCAGTACGAATCCAAATGCAGGTTGTTTTTGTTTGCCCACCATAAAGACACCCAGCCCTAGGGCCACCAGTATCATGATCATGCTCCAGATTTGAGGTGACAAAGGTTCACCCTGCCAACCAAAACCCACGAAAAGGGCTGTAACATTGGCAATGGTTGCAACAGATATCCACCCCAAGTAAACAAGAAAAGGGTGGTAAACCCACAAGCGATAAAAAAAAGGCATTTCATTTTTCAATGGACGAATGGAAAGAAAAAGCAGTATCAGTGACACCAGAAAAGCAAGCATGATGGCCAGGGAAAGACCCAGGTATAAATAATGCCAGGCAACGATCCAGCCTGCATTCAGCAGACAGGTTACCAAAAAATAAGGACCGGCTTTATCAATGGCTGTCTTTGCCGCCTCGTTGAATTGCCCAAAAGCTGCAAAAAGACTGCAAAAAACAAATCCTATCAGCAAAAAATAAATGATTCCCCAGATACCAAAGGTGAAACCTGCAGGCACAAAAAAGTTGGGGTAAAATCCTGAAATCTGCCCTGTGTTATAACCATTGATGGGCAAAATATTGGCCAGGGCATTGACGGTCAGTACAATGATAAGACCGAAAACATTCAACAATGCATTTAACCTTGCGCTCATTTTTGACGTATTTTAATGTAGAATATACTGAAAACATTTTAATTCAACAAGGTGTTTTCATCATTCTCAATCCAATCGTCTTGTTTAATTTTGTCATCATCCGTTGCTGGACCTATGCCAAACCATTTCGTCAATCATTTTCTTCGTGATAATGGGAAGACATTTTTTTGATTTTGTCAATGCATTCAAAAATCCAATATGAACCAAATTGAAAAGACTCAACAAACCCTAGAAGGTTTTTGGCTTC
This sequence comes from uncultured bacterium, assembly GCA_903894575.1. Taxonomy (GTDB): domain Bacteria; phylum Bacteroidota; class Bacteroidia; order Chitinophagales; family Chitinophagaceae; genus Pollutibacter. The sequence goes on along the minus strand of CAITQQ010000336.1, from coordinate 26,077 downwards.
AACTGCGATTGCCTCCAAGCGGAGAAGAAATGAGCCGGATACTTCAATACCATTTGATTCAGCATCTAAAAATGTCAACTCATCCTTCATGATGACATTGAGCAAGGTCCTTATCTGCAGAATGGTTTCTTTCAATTGTATTGTAAAAGCCATATCAGGGTGTTCCTTTTGTGACTTCATCATGCTATTCAGCAGTGCTTCTGCTTTGAGCAGTAAAAGCACAACAGTTTTTATATCCCGGCTGGTAAAACCACCTCTGTTTTCGTCTGAGTTCTTCATGAGTCCATTTGTTGCATACTTTTTCAATCAAACCATTCCGGCAGCAAATCAATGCTTATTGAAGGTATTGTCTTTTTGACATTTTACTCTCTTTTTGACAACCAATTTATTTGTCAATTGCAACTGTGAAGAACAAGAACAATCATTTGGGCCAAAAAATAAAGCGACTCAGGGCGTTCAAAGGGATGACCCAGGAGGAACTTGCCAATGCATTGGGGAAAACAAGGTCCCTGGTATCGTATTTTGAACGAACAGGCAATATCAATACATATACACTGCAAGAGATTACAACAATACTTGGGGCCAATCCGGAAGAAATAAACCTGGATGATAATAGCACCCCAAATGAAGATCCTGTTTCACAGACCAATGGAAACGGTCATCCAGGTGTAGTACAGAAATTGCTCGACCAACAGTATGCAGAAATCCTTTTCCTCAAGGAAACCATCAACTTTCAGTGGCAATTGTTGAATGAATTGTCAAAAAGCAAATAATAGACAAACATACGCTGATCAATAGCCTTCACGACATCAATTATCCAAAAACAAAATGTCGGCAGCATACTTATTATAGTAGTTGTACGTTTTTAGACAGGTCAAGGCGTAGGTATTAACACCTAATTTTCCAATTTTTCCATGGCAATCGTGTACGGGTTTCTCCTTTGACAATATCTTCAAAGCCATAACCCCTCTAAGAGCCATGTTTAGCCCCGAATCCGTTGACCTGGAAATTCTTTCCAAGAGAGCATTTAACCTGCGATGGGCATCGCTTCCTAAAGGAACCATCCCCCTCACCGCAGCGGATCCTGATTTCCCATGCGCCGAACCCATCAGAGAAGCTGTTGCCAAATATGCAAGGGATGGCTATTTTTCTTACGGACCAGCTGAAGGCATGCTTACCTTCAGGACGAGCTTGTCCGATCATTATTTGAAAACCCGTAAAGTGGCCTACAACGAGGCCAATATTCTTCCTGTAGACAGCGCAGCTTTTGGCATCTACCTTGCTTGCAAAACATTTTTACTGCCTGGTGATGAAGCCATCATTTTTGATCCCGTAGACTTTCTTTTTAGGCATTCAGTGGAAGCCGTTGGAGCAACGGCTGTTGCCTTTCCAATTCCACAATCTTTAGAACCCTTTGATTTTTCTAAGCTCGAAGCATACATCAGCAACAAAACCAAAATGATCTGCCTTTGCAATCCGTTGAACCCTACTGGCAAGGTCTTCTCCAGAGAGGAGCTGCAATCGCTGGGTGAAATTGCAGTCAAGCATGATCTCATGATCCTTTCAGATGAAATCTGGAGCGATATTGTTTTCAAACCTCATGTATTTACATCTATCGCATCAGTGGATCAGGAAATCAGAAAAAGAACCATCACCATCACCGGATTCAGCAAATCATACGGACTTGCAGGACTGAGGGTTGGTGCCATTTTTTGTCCTGACGATCAATGCTTCTCAGCCATTTTTAATCAGTCCATGCATGCTTCGACAGTACATGGATGCAATGTTGCCGGACAAATTGCGGCAACAGCGGCCTTGGATGAATGCCAGGAATGGCTTGGCGAGTTTGTAAACCATCTTCAAAAAATGAGGGACATCTGTGTAACTGGACTAAACTCCATTAAAGGCATCACCTGTCAAGCGCCGGAGGGATGTTATGTGGCTTTCGCAGACATCAAAAAAACAGGGAATTCAAGCAGCGAAATTCATAGACTGCTGCTGGAAAATGCCAAAGTAGCTATCGTACCAGGTTTACCACAATGGTTTGGAAAAGGCGCAAACGGATTTATTCGGCTGAGTTTTGCAACCTCTGCATCCATTTTAACAGAGGCTTTGACACGCATAAAAAACACATTGAACTGAAATGAAAACAGTCATCATAGGTGGAGGAGTTGCCGGATTGGCATTGGGCATATACCTGCACAACAACAGTATGGAAGTGGTGATCTGTGAACGTTGCCAGGAGCAGTCCAACAAGGGAAATGCATTCCTCATGCACGGAGAGGGTATTTCCATTCTGTCTGAATTATCAAAGGGCATCGGCGTAGAAGAGATTCCGGGAAAATTCATCAATCATTTCAGCCTCAGAAAAGAGACTGACGAGGAATTGACCCACCAAAAATTGGATCCCTGGAAATGCATGAAAAGAACTGATGTGATCGCATTCCTTTATCGCCTTTTCCCAGAAGAAAAACTGACATTCGGAAGGGAGTTTTCCCATTTCTTATACGATGGGGCCAAAGCAACTGCGGCTGTTTTCAAAAATGGAGAAATTGAAGAAGGAGATATATTCATTGGAGCAGACGGAGGGAATTCAAAGGTCAGGGAAGCGCTGTTTGGAGCAACAAATTTCAGCAAAACTGAAGTCAAGGAAGTGCTTGGCCTGCTGAAAAACAAGGAATTGAGCAAGAAACTGGGTACCCGTTTCACCAAGTTTCAACACGAGAACAAGAGTATTTCATTTGGCGTCATCCCATCCTCAGACGAAGAGGTGGTATGGTATATCCAATATGATCCCAGGATCATGGACATCCATGAAACAGGTGCACGCTCCATTGAAATGTTTTGTCAGGAACTCTTGAAAGCGTTTCCGGAACAGGTGCAGGAAATATTGGCGATGGAAGATTTCAGTGGGGCCTATATCTGGCATACCAAAGATTTCGACCTACTGCCAAGTTTTCATAAAAACAATGTGATGCTCATCGGGGATTCGGCACACCTCGCGCTACCCTTCACAAGTGCTGGCACTACAAATGCATTGGTTGACGCCCATACACTCTTCTCTTTACTTAAGCAAGGCGTTGCACCTGAAGCCGCATTCAAGCGGTTCTATGAACTCAGGTCTGCGATTGTTGCATCACAAATTAAAAAGGGAAGAGACTTAAAAACTGATTTTTTAAACCCTGAACAAAGAAGCAAAGACGGCGGGGTGGTTCCTTTGATCAGCAAACAAGAAAGGGCGATCAAAAGAAGACCAAAGCAAAAGGAGATCACAGTGGTTTATTTTACAGACCCCATCTGTTCTACCTGTTGGGGCATTCAACCACAATTGAGAAAATTGGAATTGGAATATGACAAACATGTGCATATAGAATTCAAAATGGGTGGACTGTTGCCTTCATGGGATAATTTCAACCGGCATGGTATCACCAAGCCATCAGATGTGGCAACCCATTGGGAAAAAGTCTGTGCCCAATATGAAATGCCCATCAACAAAAACATTTGGCTGGAAGACCCGCTACCTTCTTCATATCCTCCATCGATTGCCTTCAAAGCAGCACAGTTGCAAGACACTGGAAAAGCGGTCATGTTCTTGAGAAGAATCAGAGAGATGGTATTCCTTGAAAAGAAAAACATCATCAAAAAAGAGCATCTTTTCACAGCAGCATTTGATGTAGGGCTTGATGCTGCAAGATTGTTGAGGGACCTGGAAGGCAAGGCCCAAGGGCTTTTCAGGGAAGACCTGGTTTTGTCCAGTATTCTTGATGTCAAGGAACTGCCTTCTTTGTTCTTCTCCAACAACAAAGGCATGCAGCTTTCATTGCATGGCTACCAACCTTATGAAAGTTTCGAAAATATTTTGCAGGCATTGTCGCCCAGCATTGAAAAACAACATTACAGAAAAGATGCAAAGTCCTTGTTTGAACGTTTTGAAACAATGACAACAAAAGAATTTTCATTCTTCCGCAATGAAACAGAATTTGAATCTCAGCATGCCCTGCGCAAACTTTTAGGGGAAAACAAGATCTCGAAATTTGAAAGTGCCGCAGGCAACATGTGGATCAATAATTTTCAAGACCAATTGATGGAAGTTAAATCTGCCTAGTCCACGCACCGGAAACCGGTATGTTCCAATCCGGTATCGGTTGCAGTTTTCATCCGCGATGTTACCCGGTATCCCTTACAATAAGATGCATTGCACAAAAAAGAACCTCCCCTGACAACCCTTTTCTGAACAGTAGGCTCCTGTGGGTCATAGCTGTCTGAAGGGCCTTTGGGATCGATGGATGTTTGTCCACTGACCTTTGCATAATAGTCTTCCCTGAACCAGTCTGAGCACCACTCCCAAACATTTCCAGCCATATCATAGAGCCCAAATCGATTGGCGGGGAAAGTCTTTACTGGAGATGAAGCCGGAAATTTATCCCAGTTGGTATTGGTGCTCGGAAATGTTCCCTGCCATGTATTGGCCTTGGGCATGCCTTGCTCAATGTCTTCATTGCCCCAGGGATATTTATCGTTTCTCCCACCCCTTGCTGCATATTCCCATTCTGCTTCAGTGGGCAAGCGTTTCCCTGCCCATTTGCAATAGGCCATGGCATCGTCCCAAGAAATATGCACCACCGGATGATTTTCTTTTCCGTTGATATTGCTGCCGATTCCTTTTGGATGTTTCCAATTGGCTCCTTTTTTCCAATCCCACCACTGGCTGGGGTCTCCCAATCCAGTGCCTGGTGCTTGTTTTTGGAATACGAGGGATGCTGCAACCAAAACGCTGTCTGGCGGCTTGGGCGTTCCGGCAGGCACCTGCTTTTTGATTTCTTCCCAATCAGGAGCAATTTCTGCGGTGGTCACATATCCAGTAGCATCCACAAATTTTTTGAACTGGGCATTGGTCACCTCGGTGGCATCCATCCAAAAACCACTGATCTTCACCCGGTGTTGGGGATATTCATCCTCCCTTCCTTCATCGTCGTTGGCCCCCATCATGAACTCACCACCAGCAATCCAAACCATGCCTTCGTGTGAGGCACTGTCTGCAGCACTGGAGAAACTGGTGTCTGATGCAGCAACAGCATACCTTGCTGGCAGGTTGGATGAACAATGCAGGAGGCTGTCTTCAACCGATGCATATTTTTTTGGTGTTGATGGTTGATTGCAGGATGCAACCAACAATGCAAAGGCAGCAGCTATGGAAAATGAACACTTCATGTAATTTATTCAGGAAATGAATTTACCTTTTTTACCAACGAAATCAGAGAATTTTTCATTAAAAGAAAGGGCGGTCCTTGGTATTTCCGTTTTTCAGGTACAGCTTGTTGAGCCCCCATTGAAAATCCCCTTCTTTGAAATGAACAAGCAAATCCTTTGCTGTACTCATGTTCTTTCTTTTCAGGGTGATGGTTTCACCAGCTTTTGTATCAAAAACATAGTTTACATGCCCATTGGATTTTTTTGCAACTGGAACTACGATTCCCCTTTTGTCTGACACAATATCAAAATCAAAGGTGGAAATCATGTCGAGGCTGCAACGGTTTCCTGCCAGGCTTTTCACCTGCACCTGTTGTAACATGCCATCATACATGACTGCGCTTACCCTGAAGGCGCCTTCAGCCGCGAGGTCCTTGAAAGACATCTCACGCCATTCGGCAGGAATAGCAGGCAGGATGCTGATCTTGCCATCATCACTTTGCAGCATCATCTCCAGCAGACTGGTGGCAAAAGCCATGGGCGTTTCAAAACAGGGACCTGACTCTGCGTAAAGCCCTCCAGGCTCTGCATGTCTGTTTAAAAAATCATTCAAGTATTTGATCGATTTATCGCCCTCGCCCAGCAGGGAATACATGGCAGAAGCCCCGGTGTATGAATAGCCCGCCAATGCCGCAGGCATGGAATGCCAATGGTTGATGGAGCGAATGGTAATCTCGCGGTGGGCAGGGTTTTTCATATCCAGCAACCTGTATGGATAGATGGCCAGCAAATGAGAATAATGCCGGTGGGATGAGGTCAGGTCAACATTTCGGCCAATCATAAAACCCTTGTCGCTGCTCTGCAACGGGCTAAGGTGTTGGAGCACCTCGCTCCATTTAGTTTTGTCCGGATCATTGAGCTTCAGCAGCTGTTCCACATGCAGCAGCGTTTGCAATCCCCATATCAGACCAGACAATGAATAGTGAGCATCTTCTGCATCTGCATACTCAGGCGAATGTGATTTGACAAGATGGTAAACTCCTTTTTCATCCTTGTACAACAGGTGCATCAGGTAGTTGACAGCCCGTTTCAAAAGTGGATAGATATTTGCTTTCAGTTCATCTTTGTCTCCACTGTATTGATAATAACGGTAATAATAGAGCATTGTCCATAACAGGTCTCCTGGCTCAAACTGGCCCTTCCTGAGGTCTTGTTGGTTCAAGGGAGCGATCAAATCAAAGCTGGTTATTCTTCCGATTGCCGCTGCATCATTTCTCCACTGTTCAGGAACATTGTTGATCAGGTTCTGCCTGTTCTTGTTCAACAATGCAAACAAGGGTTTTGTCAGTTCCAGGTGATTGGATGCAAACAATGGCGAATAAGTAAGTTGCTGGTTGAGGTTCCACCAAATGCCTGGCCATGGTGTTTTGGAAGTGAACCATGGCCCCATGAGATCGATGATGGGTTTGTCTTCCCGCGTTGCGGATCCAAGTTTGTACAACTGAATCCAGTAGTAGGTTTCAACCCTTTTATCGGGGATTGAAATAAAGCTTTTCCTGAAATAGGCATTCCACCAACTCCTGTGTTTGGCCATGACAAGGTCGAATGCTTTTGCCTGAAATCGCTTGATGGCGGCAATGGCTTCGGGCCTGGCTTTTCCCAACTCATCAGCACTGTATCCTACCGCAACATCAATGACATGTTTTTCCTTGAAGGCTGCATGTTTCCATACCGTTGCATATTCGCCTTTCACAAGCAAGGGCTGGTAACAAATGCCATATCCAGCAGAATCCTTCATTTCAAAATCAGGATTGTTCTTGTAATTGTAAAGTTTGGTATCGCCCCTGCCAAAAGAAATGCGGGGAGAGATGCTTTGCTCTGCGACCCATTCACAAAATATTTTTTCACCACCGAATTCGGATGCTTCAATATGGATGATGTCCTCACCAGTGGGCACCAAGAAGAAAAGCTCCACCCTGCCATTGGTTGTACTGATGGATCCTTTGGCAATGGCATTGTAGATGTCTAGTTCAATATCAGCACCGAGTATTTTTCCTTCAGTCCTGATGACCATTTTGCCAATGGGCAATCTTGGGTGTGAAACCAGTTGTTGAGTGAACATGCTGTCGGGATAATGAGGGCGCTGGTCCGTAACATCGGAACGACCAACATCAAACCTGATGGCCTTCTCGCCTTCCCTGTAGGCATTCACGCCCAGCCTGCCATTGCCGGCAATGATGCCATCATAATAGTCTGTACCCATGCTGTCCCAATGCATCCTAGTATTTTTCATGTAGGCATTCCACTCAGTGGTATCAATGGGTTGCGCTTCTGTTGCGATGGACATCAACAATATGGAAAGAGAGAGCAAAAATTTCATGATGCCAAGTTATTAAAAAACAACGAGGGAAAGCATTGCTGCCATCCCTCGTTGCCAATCTTCCTTGCAGCGCTTTCGACGCGCAAGGGCTGCCAAATAATATCTTACTATTCTTTTACAGTTGTGGTGATTGCTGGGGCTGCTTTCTCCCACTCACTCCTGTTGAGTTTCTTCACTGCAGGTGCCACCTCATCACCATTGTCGCCGTTGTACAAGCGTCCGTTTTTCATCACGAATTTGATGGTATTGGTGTTGCGGATATTGTCCAATGGGTTCTTGTCAAGGATGATCAGGTCGGCAAGCTTGCCTGCCTCGATGCTTCCGAGGTCTTTGTCAAGACCCAGGGCCTCAGCACCTTGAATGGTAGATACTTTCAGTGCATCAATTGTTCTCATGCCACCACTTTGCATGGCCCACACTTCCCAATGGAATCCAAGGCCCTGTAACTGGCCATGGGAGCCGATGCCGGCAATTCCACCCTTTTCAACAATCGACTTCATGCTCTGGGCATGTTTTTGGAAAACATGTTCCTCTGGCAAGAACCAGGTTGCACGGCGCCTTGATTTGGCAGCAAGCTCTTCATAAGGCGTAAAGAATTGCAATTTTTTGTTGCTGTAAGGATTGTCGGTTTCGTAATAATAATTCTCTGCCCATGGTCCGCCATATGACACCAGCAGTGTAGGTGTAACCGCCATCTTTGCATCAGCGATAACCTTGGTCACGTCCTTGTACAAAGGAAAAATTGGAATGGAATGTTCATGGCCGGGATAGCCATCCAAGAGATTGGTCATGTTCAGTTTGAAATCCAATCCACCTTCGGTGGTGGGCATGAGTTTTTGGTTCTTCGAGGCATTGATGATCCATTGCCTGGTCTGACGGTTGCCCGTGAGGTACATCTTGATGTACTGCGTATTGTAATACTTGCTGTATTGTTTGAGCACGCTTTCCGCCTGCGCAGAATCCTTGATGTTGTAGGCCCAATACCCTACGCCAGGACCGGTTGAATAAACACGCGGGCCCACCATCTGCCCGGCTTCCACCATGTCGGCATAGGTCAATACATCTGTAGTGGCTGTCTGCGGATCGCGGGTGGTGGTAACACCATAGGCCAGGTTGGCGGCATAGATCCAGACCTGGTTCTTGTGGATTCCCCAGCTCGGCCACATGTGTGAATGCACATCCACAAAACCCGGAATCACCGTCTTGCCCACGACATCAATCACCTTGGCGCCCTTGGGTGCCGTAATGTTTTTGGCCACAGATTTGATGCGGTTGTTCACGATCAATACATCCCCTTTGGCAATGATTTCATCCCCTTTCATGGTGATGATGCGTGCACCTTTGAGCAAGATGGTTGAAGATGGATTGTCTTTTGTATAGTAGACCTTCACCCATGTTTCATGAGGAGTATATTTAGGATCTTCTTTTTTCGCAATGGACTTCTTTGAAGTGTCAGCTGTTGATTTTTTTGCAGTGTCTGTCAGGGCCTTGAGATCTGCCAATTTCTTGGCCGTCTTCAGGCTGTCATCCAGGTTATCGGACTGGATGAGATCATATACAAAATGGGCTGCACCGAGGCTGTAGTGGATCTTTTGCCCGTCTGCAGACCATGCTGGAAATTCCCCGCCAATCTCTGTGAGTTTTTTGCTCGGAAACTCAGCACTGCTGGCATCTGCAACAGAAATGGAAATGGTTTTTCCTGTTGATGGAAGAGTGACAGCATAGATATTGTTGTTGACCTTGGCGATGGCTTTTTCTCCTTTGGGTGAAAGCCAGATTTCGCTGGCTGGGGTTGCGGGATTGTTTTCCCTTGCATCATCCGTGGTCAATTCTTCCGGCACGATGCAGGGATCTGCCATGGGCTTTCCCTTGTGCATGGCAATCGAGCCATAAGTGGTGATACCAGTAATCCTCGCATGTGTTTTTTGATCGGTACCATCCCATTTGATAGAAATCAAACTCCCGCCTGCATTCATGTAAATGCGTTCGTCATTGATCGAGAAATGAGGGTTGTATCGGCCATTGGCTTTATCGATCACTTTTTCCTGTCCACCCGTTGCATTCATCCAACACAGCAGGTCTTCTGCATCGTCATAACCGGGGTCAAAGGCATCCCTGAATTTTTGGTTGGGAGCATGCACATAAACGATTCTATCACCTGACATATTATAGCGGGGCGAAGCATAAAGTCCTGGGAGGGTTGTGAGTGTTTTTGCATTCGCACCATTCACATCAACTGAAACAATATGTCCCCCGTTGGATGACCATGTGCTGAAAACAATCTGTTTTCCATCGGGGCTCCAAGATGGTTGGGCCTCGGTGAATTCATTGGTGGTAAGCCGCTTGGGAGTTCCATTGGGATAGTCCATCAGGTAAAGCCTGTTCAATACTGTGAAGGCCAATTGCTTTCCATCAGGTGAGGGAACAGCATCTCGGATCTGGCTGGCCATGACCGCAGTTGTGTCCTTGATGGGATACTTGAAGAGTACCTCTGGTCCGAGTTCCAGCTTGCCATCGACTGTGTATGGAATGTCAGTATACTTGCCGTTGCTGATGTCAATTTTGTTGATTTTACCACCAAAAGAAGCCAGTAGATGTTTGTTGTCTGGTGTAAAAGTCATGGCTGGCAATACACCGGAGACTGCGATGGATTCCTGGTCATCCCTTTGCACGGGATAGGCCAGCCAACGTTCGTCCCCAGTTTTGAGGTCGCGGATCACCAACCCGGTTTTGTCTTCAAACCTTGTTCCATAGACCAACCATTTTCCATCGCCAGAAAGTACCGGCGTAAAGGCAGATCCATAGCGGGATGTAAGCTTAGTGGTTCTTGCATTGCTGCGGTCATAGACACCGATTTCATATTGCGGAAGTTGCGCATTGTAATTCCAGGATCCTGTGCGGAAGGAATAGTAAATCAGTTTTCCGTCATGGCTGATGGCGGGATCGATGGTTTTAAGGGTGGCAGGCTCATCAATGAGTTGGGTCCCTGATCCACCATCCTTGTGGATCATGTAGAGCTTATTGACCCTTCTGCCCTTGGCATAGACAATGTATTTGCCATCGGGCGTCCACTCTGCGGAAGGAAAATTCTGGTTGATTTCCTTGGTAAGCTGAACAGTATCTTTTTTCTCAGTGTCGATGAACCAGAGGTTTTCTGCGCCACTTTTGTCGGACACAAAAAGGATTTTTTTGCCATCCGGGCTGTAGCGGGGATGCTGGTCAAATGCCAGGCCTCGGGTGATCTGGGTGGCCTTTCCGCCTTCGGCTGGAATGGTATACAAATCTCCCATCATGTCAAAAACAATGGTCTTTCCGTCCGGACTGATGTCTACGGAAGTCCAGGTGCCTTCATTGGTGTTCAACTCCATCATCCTGCTGGCTTTCAGCGGCAGGTTTTTGTAGCGGGTGAAGGCAGTGTCTTTTTGGGCGAGAAGCATTTGCGAGATGAGCACTGTGGCCATCAACGTCAAGCTGATACGTATTGATTTCATTGGTGAAAATTTGGAAACCGAAAATACCGAAAAAAGCTTCAGTTCCCTTCAACCGCTATGCATCAACGAGATGATCAGGGAGATTCATCCGGACGTGCAAAATTCTGATGATTTCAACCTGGCCATGTTGAAACCTGTAAAAAATTAAATGTGATTTTACCTTGGAGGCTCGGTATCCTGCCCTGAGCTTTTCGTATTGGTTTCCTAGGTAGGGATTTTTTACAATAAATTGGATTTCATCAACAATGAGCTGGTAATAGCGATCAGCCTGTTGTTCTGTCCATGTTTTTTTGGTGAAAGTCCAGATATCTTCGAGATCTCTGACAGCAGCTTTGGTAATTTTAAACCCTGCAATCATGAAGTTTTTTGCTTTAGTTTTTTCAAGTGTGACTTAGGATCAAAGTCATTGAAAAATCCACTTTTCTCACCACTTGCAAGGGCTTTGTTGAGGGCTTTCTTTTGTATTTCCTCTGCTTCCATCATCCTTAATGCGTTTCTAACGACTTCACTCGCTGAGCTAAAACGACCTGAGTCAACTTGTTGCTGAATGAACTGCTCAAAATGATCACCCAAGAGCATTGAGGTATTTTTCCCCATGACAATATTTTCCATAAATATACCAAGTTTTGATATTTTATTCAATCTGTTATTGTTTAAGGGTTGAAGGTAGATGTGTCCAGCTTTTAAGAAATGATGAATTTCACAACATTCATTGTTTTTTTCACCAAGTTGGTTATTTTAGATCCAAACAGATTGAAACATGAAATTTATTAAGCATTTGTTTTGCTCCGCAATGGTGTTGTTGAGTATGGTGATCAGTGCGCAGGAAAAAGCCTACTATCCAGACCCCAACCCCGCCATCCAGCAAAGGCTGGAAGAATGGCAGGACTTGAAGTTTGGCCTGCTGATGCATTGGGGACCGTATAGCCAGTGGGGCGTTGTGGAAAGCTGGAGCATTTGCCCGGAAGACGTAGGCTGGGCCATCGATGCCTGGAAAAAAGGCGTGGCTACTGAGTACCATGACTATGTGAAGAAATATGAGGCACTGAAGAACACCTTCAACCCCACAAAATTTGCTCCGGAAAAATGGGCAGCGGCGGCAAAAGAAGCAGGTATGAAATACATGGTTTTCACTACGAAACACCACGACGGTTTCAGCATGTTTGACACCAAGTTTACTGACTACAAGATCACCGACAAGGGCACTCCTTTTTCCAGCAACCCAAGGAGCAATATTGCAAAAGAGGTTTTCCGTGCTTTCCGCCAGGAAAACTTTTGGATTGGTGCCTATTTTTCAAAACCAGACTGGCATTCAGACTACTACTGGTGGAAGCGTTTCCCAGCCAGTGATCGCAATCCGAACTACTCCATCAGGAAACATCCCGAACAATGGAAAAAGTTCGAGGAATTCACCCATAACCAGATCAATGAACTGATGACGGATTATGGCAACATTGATATCCTCTGGCTTGATGGCGGCTGGGTACGCAAAAAAACAGATGAAGAAATCAAAACCGAATTGCTGGAAATCTACGACAATTCAAGGGTGGCAAGGAATCCCCAAAGCCAGGACATCAACATGGCGGAAATTGTCAGAAAATCTCGCCTCAAACAACCCAAGCTGATTGTGGTTGACAGGGCCGTTCCTGGTGAACACCAGAACTACCTGACGCCTGAACAACATATCCCGGAAACCGGACTGCCTTATCCATGGGAAACCTGCATGACCATGGCAGGCAGCTGGAGCTATGCACCCAATGACAAGTACAAGTCTACCAATGAATTGATAGAGAAGTTGGTTGATGTAGTGAGCAAGGGTGGAAATTTCCTATTGAACATCGGCCCTGATCCCAATGGCGAACTGGATGCTGATGCTTACGACCGTTTGAAGGGCATGGGAGATTGGATCAAGGTCAATGGCGAAGGCATTTATGGCAGCAGGATGAACAAGTCCTTCAATGAAGGAGTGAACATCCGTTTCACCAAATCAAAGGATGGCAATACCCAATACATTTTCATGTTCGATTTTCCTGCTGAAGGCAAGATCAACATCAGCAAAATTGACATCCCAGAAAAGGCCAGCATCACTATGTTGGGAGGCAAGAAAAACCTGAAATGGAAAAAGACCAGCACAGGTTATGAAATCATCATCCCTGCTGAATTAAAGTCGACTACAGATCATGTGTGGACGCTGAAAGTGGTAGTGGGGAAATGAGTTGTGGATTGGCTTAAGTCTGGCTGGAAGAATTGTGTTTATTGCATCCCGATGGATTAAAAATGTTCTAAAACGACAATGAAATTATGACCTTCCACTAGCAAGTGTTTGTCATGAAAAGCGTGATTTACTTTTCTATTTGCTTTTGGTGATGCCCAACATGATAAATTGCAAAGTAAAGCAACTCTCTTGCCGTCAATTTGCCCAACAGTGGATGAGGCAATAAAAAACTGTCTAGATCATTTTCCTGAAAGTGACTTAGCTTGTTACTTATGTTGTTCACTAAATGGATTAAGTCTATTTTCAGTTTACCAACATCTCTCACTGACTTTTTTGGCTTATACATTGATGGAGATTTGCCCCCGTTATTCAATTTGAATTGATAGGCCTCAACCAAGGATTCATAACTTCTGCTTCCGTTTTTTGACTTCCCAAAAAGAATGGCAGGAACAAAGTTGGGCAAGCTGAGTGCCAGTTTAATTGGACGAAGACAAAGACATACGTGCTCTAATTGTTGTGCAGGGTTCCACTTGTTATCATGAGATATCATCAAATCTTCGTTTGACAATGATGATATAAAATCAATAAATGATTGATGTTCATGAATCAGTCTCTTGCTTAGTTCAAGTTTATTCATTGTTATCAGGTAACATGTTGGTTATTTCGCCAATTGAACAGCCCTATACACCGCAGGAAGGGCTGCTTTCAACCGCTGATAGGTGGCTTCAGAAATATTCTTATCGTCAAAAGGGGTGAACAGCACAAAAGGCTTGTTTGACCCTTCGTTTCTGCCGTATTTGTATTCGTAGGTAAACCAGCCATCAGATTGCAATTTCACTTCAGCAAGATTTTTATTGGGGACAGTGATAAAGAATTTGTTGGGCTGCTTAGAAATGGAATTGCCCAAGGAAAGCTTTCTCATTTCAATATAGGCTTCCTTCGCAGTCTCTACCGCAGGATCGATCAACTCCACATGCTTTGCCAATACTGATCGGTAGGCATATTCGCCATTGAATTTCATGTTGTACAACTCGTTCAATACGTTTCTGATGGTGTCGCGCATGAAGGGATAATGGGTGCAACCAAGGATCAATGTATTCATCGGTGTAGTGATGCCTTGTGACCGCATTTTTTCAATCAGGCTGACCAGGTGGTATCTTACATAGTTCTCTGGGTCATTGAGCTGGATATCCAGGCATTTACCCTTGTCATCATACTCACAGAGCAGCTTGTTGTTCTCCTTGTTGAATTTGTAAACATTGAGCAGGGCTGTATCAATCTTGTATTTGATGTTGTTGACAGATGGCCCTTTGTAATCTTTTCTGTAGGCACTTGCTGTATCTACATAAAAACTATAGTCGCGATCGATGGCATCGGCAAGCCCAAACCCGCCCTGGCTCACAATCACAGGCTCGGGCATCTGCATGGTTGCTGCTAGCGCCCTGATGGTCTTTGGATATCCGTCAGAAGCAACAGTGCCTGCGGTTGCGAATACACCAATCGCCCCTTTTTCATGGGTGGATTGATAGGCCAATGCGGCCTTTACTCCTGCGTTGATGACGCCAACCACAGGAGCCTTTGTTCCATTGTCTTGTACAAATTGTTTGACCTCTTCTAAAGCAAAGGCCGTAGCTGTATTGCAAGCAAGTACCAACATTTTTACGCTTTGTTTAGGGGCTGCAGCAGCATTTGTCCTGGTGATGTCATATTGCTGTTTGAGCAGAAAATCCATGTTTTTCACCACATGTTCCTTGAGCAACTTGGTCTTGTTTTCAGCGGCATAGTTGCCATAGGGCATGTTGGCCTGGTCTGCGAGGTATTGGAAATATTCCTTGTCAAAATCGGGCTTGCCATCAGCGCCTGGCTTACCGGTAATATTGTTGAAAGCATCCAGTGTGAGCATGGCTTCCAACACTGTCAACCCACCAGTACCCGAGTCAAAAACACCGATGGGTAAACTATTCTTATTTTTTTCTTGTGCAACTAACGCGCCACAAACAAGTATAAACAATAAACAAATTGAGGGGAGTTTCAAAAGCCTGATCATCATTGAGAATTAATTTAACTGCATTGCTGCGATTTATTGATAAAATTAACCCGTTTCTAATGGAATATGACAAAGCTGTTGCAAATTTGTATTTGTCAGGAATTAGTAGATTTTAAGTAACTTCAAAAGAAAACAATGAGAAATAGCACCATCGCACTTTTCTTTGTCATTTCATCATTTGCCTGTTCCAACAACAAGGACAATACTGCTGTTGAAAATAAACCTGCAGAAACAGCACCCACTATGGAAAACAACAGCCATTTTAAACCTGAAATGGTGGTCAATACGACCGATTTTGCCTGTGGGATGCCAGTATCTGCTGGAATCAGCGATACCTGTCATTATGAAGACAAAGCCTATGGTTTTTGTTCTGCAGAATGCAAGGCTGAATTCCAAAAAGAGCCTGCTAAATACCTGGCAGCAAAACAATAATCAACTGATCTAATCAATAAATATGCCAATTGTAAAAGCCTACGGAGCAACCGCTAGCCAATCTCCTATTGAACCGCTGAACATCCAAAGAAGGGACCTGCGTCCTCATGATGTTCAGGTGGAAATTCTTTACTGTGGCATTTGTCACAGCGATATCCATACAGCAAGAGGTGAGTGGGATGGCACAGTTTACCCCGTGGTACCTGGGCATGAAATTGTGGGGAAGGTAAAAGCAGTTGGCAGTGCCGTAACACAGTTCACTGTTGGACAAACAGTGGGAGTGGGTGTGATGGTTGACAGCTGCCGGACATGTAAAAATTGCAAAAGCAATCATGAACAATATTGTGAGGAAGGAATGACTGGAACCTATAATGCTCCAGAAAGAGATGGTTCAGGCATGCTTACCATGGGTGGATATTCTGCTGAAATTGTGACGGATGAAAATTATGTCTTGCGGATCAAGGGTGAGGAAAACCTGGCAGGCATTGCGCCGTTGCTTTGTGCAGGCATCACCACCTATTCTCCCCTGAGATTTGCAGGTGTAAAGGCAGGGATGAAGGTAGCTGTTGTTGGATTGGGCGGTCTGGGCCATATGGCTGTAAAATTTGCGGTGGCTTTTGGTGCAGAAGTGACCGTTATCAGTACCTCACCCTCCAAGGTTCAGGAAGCTTCTAAACTAGGCGCACATCATTTCATCCTGGCCAAGGATCCGTCAGCCCTGAATAACCATGCATCATCTTTTGATATTGTGCTGGATGCGATTTCAGCAGACCATGACTATACACAGTACCTCAATTTGTTGGCACTCAACGGAAAGCTTTTGGTAGTAGGACTTCCAGAGCACCAACCAAAAGTTTCGCCTTTTGCCCTGATCAAGAACAGGAGAAGCATCGTCGGTTCAATGATCGGCAGCATCAAAGAAACCCAGGAAATGCTTGATTTCTGTCACGAACACCAAATTTTTGCCGAAATCGAGACCATCGCCATCACCCAAATCAATGAGGCTTATGAGCGGATGATCAAGGGTGATATCAAATACAGGTTCGTCATTGACATGTCAACAATATAACATGCCCAACTTCAACAGAAGAAATTTTCTCACAGCCCTTCCAGCTATCTCGTTGGCAAGGGCTGTTCCTTTTTCTGAAGACTTCACAACAAAAAAAGGAAGCCCCTTTCGCTTAAGCCTGAATGCATACTCATTCAATGATATGCTGATGAAGAAAAAAATCAGCAAGGCGGAAATACTTGAATTTTGCGCCAACACTGGATTTGATGCAGTAGACATGACAGGATATTATTTTTCCACCTATCCTGCAACGCCATCAGATGCTGAAATATTTGACTTCAAAAGAAAGGCGCATGCATTGGGGATCGAGATCAGTGGTACCGGCGTAAGGAATGAATTTTCATACAGTGACAGGGCTGCACTCGCCAAAGAAATTGACACTGTTTTGCGTTGGATAGAAGTGGCTGCCAAGATGGGCGCACCTGTATTGCGCATTTTCACTGCAAAACAATACAGCACAGGCGATGAACGAAAAAAGGTCAACGACAATATCCTGTTTGCCTTGCATAAATGCATTGAAAAGGCTGCTGCTTTTGGGATTATACTTGGGATACAAAACCACAACGACTTTCTGAGAACAGCAGATGAATGCCATGAGATGATTGGCACCATCAACAGCCCATGGCTGGGCCTTGTGGTGGATACTGGTAATTTCATTGCAGCAGACCCCTATGAAGAAATCCGAAAAGCCTTGCCACTGGCCGTGAACTGGCAGGTGAAAGAAAAACTATTGATCAATGGCGTTCAAACACCCATGGACCTCAAGAGGCTCTGTTCCATCATCCAATCCTCCAATTACAGGGGAAATGTACCGATTGAGACACTGGGGATGAATGATCCTTTGAATGAAGTCCCCGTTTTCTACCAGAAGGTCATAAAGCAGCTTTGGGGATAACCTCACTTTTCTCTATATAAAGTGTTAAATTGAGTCGCTGACTTGCATTTGATTGGAACACCGACTATTTTCAACTTCCAATTATGCTCCTTCGCCATATCCTTCTTTACACGCTACTCTTGTATGCCTGCGGCTTTCAAACAGCAGCAGCACAAGTGAATACGCTCCCGAAATGCGGATCTGATGTGCTGTTGTCAATACTTCAGAAGGATCCCACATTTGTGCAAAATGAAAAAATCCTGAACACAGCCATCCGAAACAAAGTCCTTTTCAAAAAAAATCAACCAACTGTTGTTTATACCATCCCGGTTGTTTTTCATATTGTCAATTCCAATGCAGCGTCCATCACAGACCTGATGGTCATCAATGCTTTGAAAGAGTTGAATGATGCATTCGCACATCAAGGTGTGTATGGCGTTGATCCATTAGGAGCCAATACCATGATACAATTTTGCTTGGCCAGAACCGATCCAAATGGAGGGCTGACCAGTGGCATTGACAGGGTGAATTCCTATTATGAAAATATTGACGTAGACCTTGAAAGCGATAAGCTGGGATACCTGACAAACTGGGACCCTTCAAAATATGCCAATATTTGGGTGGTCAATTCAATTCAAGGTGAAATCCCTCCCAGCCTATTCAATTGCGGTGTATGGACAAGAACCGGTTATGGAGGATATGCCAGTGCCGGTGTTGGTGCAGTGGTCAGCGGGCTTAGCACTCCACTGGTTGCCCATGAAATGGGGCATTATCTTTCCCTCTTGCATACATTCCAAGGAACCAATTGCATCAACAATGATTGTACTACTGATGGAGACTTGGTCTGTGATACACCACCAGACAGGAGTACTGCAGGCTCCTCCTGTTCCAGCCCTGAGAATTCTTGCAGAACAGATACCATTTCAGGTCCGTTCACCACAGATGTTCCCGACAATATTTCCAATTTCATGGACTATGGCAGCCCTTGCCCAACCGTCTTCACCCAAGGTCAGGCAGACAGGATGCGGGCGTTTTTGGAGTCTTTCAATGGTGGCAGCCTGATTGCTAGCAACAGGTGCAATATCCCATGTGCAGAAAATATCCAAGCCAGTTTTGACTGGAACAGCAACCCACATCCCATCATTGGAGACCAGGTTCAGTTCAACAACAGCAGCACTGGTGCAACCAACTACGAATGGTATGTGAATGGTGTTTGGGTTGACAACGTTACTGCGATGAAGTATGCATTTCCACTGGCTGGAAAATATGAGATAAAATTAAAGGCATACAATGCAGACAAGACTTGCTTCGGGTCTTATGTTGGCAATGTGATTGTAGACTGTGGTGTTGCCTCAAGGTTTTCACCTGACAAGAGAATCATTGCATCCGAAACTGCCATCTACAGCGATACGGTGAGGTTTGTGAACAAGTCTTACGGTGCAACGGCTTTCAAATGGTTCGTGAGCGATTATACCGGTGGAAACATCACCATGGTGAGTACTGACAAAGACCTCAGTTATACGTTCCCAAGGGCTGGCCTTTACAGCATCCGCCTTGAATCTACCAATGGGACTTGTACAGAAATGTCCAGAACCTATACCATGAATGTATTGGACCCCAAGCCTGATGGTATGCTGACCATTTTTGATGTGGATTGTTACAAGAATGACAGCATCAGGGTTGTTTTCGGCATTTACAATGCAGGATATGATACCATCCCGGCAAACACGCCTGTGACATTTTATGATAGGGATCCTGCACTTCCAGGAGCACAGCAACTCAAGAATACCTTCGCTACGGACAAACCAATTCTTGGAAAATGTGGTTTCACATATACCCACATCATCGCAGCCAACAGGGCAAAACTGGATACAGTTTTCGCTCTTTTCGATGAGCCGGACACACTCCTTGAATTGACAAATATCAACAACAAGGCCAGCAAAAGAAATTTTCAGTTTAAGATTACTGTTTCTCCATCTGACACCACACTGTACATCAACAGTGATGTACAGTTGATCATGCGGAGCACTGGAGACACTGCCAGCAACATCAAGTGGACAGCGAAGGCAACAGCAAATTGTACCAGCTGCAAGGATCCTATTTTCAGGATTGTGGATTCTACCAGAATCAAAGGATATGCAGAAAGCAGTTTCGGCTGTTCAGACTCTGCTTATTCAAATGTCAATGTATTCCCTATCGACATTTTCCTTACCACCAATGCCATTTTATGTTCAAAAAATGATAGCCTTGTGGCCAGCTCCATTATATGCCTTGCCAATGGATACAGCAGCCTCAAGCAAAACATTGAAATGCGCTATTTTGATGGCGACACCTTGCTTGGGCCAGCAAACCTTCTTGGAACGGCAACGATACTGAGAACAACAACATTCAACAACCTTTGCTTGCTGGTTCGGCACCGCATCAAAATGAGTGCGACAGGGAAAGTTTTTGCATACATCAATGGAGACCTCAAACAATTTGAATCCAATCTGAGCAACAACAGGTCCAATTATACCTATGTGCCATTCACCATTGATGTACCCGATGACGACATTGATGTTTTCCGGGGAGTGCCCACGCAGTTAACCATCATCAATGGCGGAGAAAAATACAAGACCCTGCTCTGGACACCATCCAACCAACTGAGTTGCAGTACCTGCCCTGATCCGGTGCTCAAAGGCAATTCCAATACGCTATTGAAAGTGGTAGGAACTTCTGAATACCTGTGCAGAGATTCCGCTACGATCAAGGTGAATGTTTTCTGGCAAAACCATTTGATTCTTCCCAACGTATTTACACCTGATGGCGATGGACTGAACGATAATTTTTATGTGATCGCTGGAAAGGATGTTAAACTGGTAAAACAATTTCAAATATTCAACCGCTGGGGACAGAAAGTTTTTGAAAAAACCAATGGCAGCACCAACGACTATGCTGCTGGATGGAATGGAATGTTCAAAGGCATCAAGGCTCCTATGGGCACCTATGTTTATTTCATTGTAGTGGAATTACTGGATGGTTCCAGCGAAACGCATAAAGGAAATATCACACTCATCAGATAAAGTGAAAATAAGACTGACCATATTGTCCTTTGTTTTGATTGCTTTGCAGGCCCACGCGCAGGACCCTCATTTTTCGCAATTCTTTTCCTCGCCTTTGACATTGAATCCTGCCAATACTGGCAATTTCTCTGGCTTTGCAAGGCTTTCGGTGAACTACAGGAACCAATGGCCATCCTTTGGCAATGCATACACTACATCAACGGCTTCCATCGATGGTGCTGTTTTTAAGCAGCTCATTCCCGAAGGAGACAGACTGAGCCTTGGCCTCCTGATGTTGTCTGATCAATCAGGCAATGGCATCCTGAAAGAAAACCACCTTGGGCTTTCCGCTGCCTATACAAAGGGACTTGATATGATGGGCAAGCATTCCATCACAGCAGGATTTCAGGGAAGTTTCAGCAACCTGGCCTTCGACCAGAACAAAGCCAATTTTGAGGATGAGATTTCAGCCAGCGGTTTTACATTGCCCTCTTCAGAGATATTGCTTACACGTGATCTGGGACGGCAATACCTGGACATGCATGCTGGTCTGCTCTACAAAGGTTCTTTTTCAGAAAATGATCTTTTTTATGCGGGTGCATCCGTCTATCATTTGAAAACCCCTTCTTTGGGATTTTCATCTCCCAATTATCTTATACAGCGCAGGTACAATGTGCATGGAGGTGGTTATGTCGGACTCGGTTATGCAACCACCGTTCATGCAAGCTTTCAGTACCAGCAGCATTTCAATTACAAGGAATTGGTGTTGGGAGGAGCGATCAGTCAGCTTTTGGTAGATAAACAAAACTCCTATACAGAGCTCTATGCAGGCGCATGGATCAGAAACAATGATGCCGTCATCCCTTATCTAGGCATTGAATGGAATAGCCTAAGGGCGGGCTTTTCATACGACATCAACTATTCAAAACGCAAAGCTGCTTCTGCCTTGTACCAAAGTGCAGAAATTTCCCTGAATTGGATTTTCAATGTGGAAGAGGGTGCATTGACTGTGAAGTGTCCGAAGTTCTAACTCAATGTTGTTTAACAAACTTCTTGAAATATGTTTTTTCATTGTTGGTTATGCGGAGCAAATAAATTCCATCCGCAGCATTCGCCATTTCAATGTCATGCGATTTTGTTCCTCCAGTGGTTTTCATCTGCGGGCCATTGAAAATTGACTGCCCGGCTATGGACAGGACATCAAACTTTAAATTACCTGCGGCAGGATTCAATTTGAACGCTACATTGTTTCGCACAGGGTTTTGAATCAAGCTCAATCCTATTTGGTCGGGATTATAATTGGTAACTGCGGTAGTGCCTGAAGATGGCAGCAGATATCTGCTCACTACGGGCATATGATCCGCAGTTGTGGTGGCATAGTTGGCAATCCAATCATTGACATCCCTGATCAATCGTACAGAGCCATTGATATAGTCTGATTCCAGTTCATTGGAGATGATAACATGATCGATAAAATCGGAGTAACCAATCAGGGAATTGTGTCCGGTTTTGCTCAGGATCATGCTCACCGACTTGTACCTGTCCGCGTCGGTGGAATCCTTTACTATATCATCATAAGAAGTAAGTGCTGGGTTGACTCCTTCAGAAATTGTTGAATCAAGGTCATCATTGTAATCACCCAAAATGATGACGTTGGCTGCATTGAAACTTGCATCCAGTGTATCTTTCAACTCTTTGGCACCATCTTTTCTTCTGAGGTGGTCAGATGCTGTACTTCCAGACTTTCCATGCACAAGGATGAAATTCATTTTTTTGGTAGCCGTACCGTTGACCACATCCGCCTGCAACAAAAAAGGAACACGCCCACTTGCCCAGTTGGAATTGGCCGCAGTACTGGATTTCAAAAGACCCCTTGCGGTAACATTGGTGATCATGGATTTCCGGTAGGCAAACGCAATTTTTTGACCTGATGCATAACTTCCACTGGAAGTATTGGCGGCGTTGGAGCAGTAATCAGAAACGGTGTATCCATAGCCTGTAGAAGATTCGATCAGTGTCTTGAAACGGTTGATATCCACCACCTCCGAGAACGCATAGATATCTGCGTCGAGGCTGTCCATTACGCGTTTGATGTTGGCTTGTGCCAGATCATCATTGGTCGGACCCTGGCCTGCTGCAGTGCTTCCAAACCAAAGGATGTTCCAGTTCACCACATCAAGTGTTGCACTTTTTGCATATGTATTTCCTGACACATCATAATAGGCAGTGGTTGAACCTGTGGCACTGAAAGCAATCCTTCCCACTGCAACTGATTTATCTGTTGTCGGCATGTGCCTCACATGAATCGTTTTGGATCCGCCTGTCAATTGTGATGCGGTAAAAGTAAGGGTACTCGAGAAAGCAATATTGTCTTTTGAAACCTGGAAAAGACTAGGTGCTGTGACCATCAGGTCTGAAGCGGCATTCATCACCTGAAAACGGATAGATTTGGATGCTGTAGCTGTTCCGGAACTGCTGTTGTCAAACTGGGCCAAGGTTGGTGCTTCAATAAATACTTTCGCCACCGGTGCGGAGGTCCTGTTCTTGATTAGCACATCATCCAACGAAACCCGTGCAGCACCAAGCGAAGGAGAGGATGTGTATTTGAAGGCGATATAAGTTGACCCAGACTTGAAGGATGCAAGGTTGATGTCTTCAACGGCAGTCCATTTGTCGCTGTTGGGCAAGGGTAACATGGCATCAATGGGAGTCCATGCTGCTGCACCGGCTGCAGGCCTGGAAGACTGATTGGTGGCAACAAACAATTGTATTTGCGGCCCTGCGTATTTTGTTCTTTCATAAAAAGACAAAACCGGAAATTGAAAAAGACTGAGGTCAAGCGACGGAGATATCAACCAATCTTCATTGTCAGCCGCACCCGTTCCTGAAACAAAGCCATTGACCTGTACCCCATTGGTAGCGGCATTGCCAAATATGCTGCAAGCCCAGACGCTATCTCCCTTTACACTGGTCTGTGACCAACCTGATGGAAGGCCACCAGCACAGGCATTGAAATCAAAAGAAAACTCAGGGGCAACCGAAGTGGTAAAACTCCAGGTACTGCTGCCGGAAAATCCTGCAAACTTGTTTCCTGCAACATCTGTAAAAGCGCCATTGGGAACCTCTACATAGTATTTTGTAGAAAGGTTGAGCCCAGTTACTGCAATGCTGGCAGCACTACCAGCAATGGAAACAGCAGCAGTTGCTACATCATAGGTGGACACAGTGCTGTTGTCAGTAAATTTTTTAAGGGAAACCAACCCGGTTCCTTTTGCAATGGGTTCGGAGAAGTTGAGCACCAGGCTTGTGCTGGTATTGATACCTGTCGCATTGTTGGCAGGATTGACAGAAGAGAGTGTAGGGGCTGTATTGTCGGAACCTGCACTGATGGCCTCAATGGAGAAATCATCAATCCCCAATCCATCATCTGCATTGGGTGCATTAAAATCGGACCAGCGCAGGTAAAAGGTGGCACCATTGCCAATATTAAGACCGGTGATGGTATAATTGATGGCAGTTGCATTTGCAGCATTCGTTCCATCCAATGCGCCTACTGTTCCTGTTGTTACTGGTCCGGTAAAATCAAGCTGATCCACATCTTTCCATGTGCCGTTGGCCAAGCCAGTGGCATCAGTACTGTATTGAAAATCGAGCCGGTCAGTTCTTGCAGCGAAACCCAGCCTCCATTGTTCACCTGCATAGGCAATCTTTAGTGAGGTGATGGCACCTCCTGTAGTATTGGTGAAAGCGACACCAAAGGATGAAATAACGCTTCCGGATTGTACCGCTCCCAGCGCCCTGTCGTCTGCTGCCGCATCGATACCGAAACTATAGGTATCCCCTGAATTGGAAGAACCTGTTCCTGCAGTGTAGTTGGCATTCGCATTGGTACCCGTTTCCAGCAAGAGCCAGCCCGAAGGAAGGGCTGAAGCTGTTCCCGTCTTTGCCAATGTATTGAAGTTTTGAGCATATGGAGTTGCGGTAAGGGCAACCTGTGCCCCTGCATGCAAAGAGCATATCAATGAAAAGGCAAATAAGAGCGGCTGTAGTAAAGTTCTATATCGCATGAGAGGGGATTTCTGCGAATATAGAGGGATTTTGAAAACCCTTGCCAGATCAATTCATCAAGTCAACATTAATTTTTCCAACTCTGCTTTCAAATGCCGGGCAGGAACAACCCCCGACTGGCGCCATTTTACAAAACCATTTTGAAAAATAATCAGGGTTGGAACTCCCTGCACCTGGTAATGTTGCGCAATCGATGGATTTTTATCCACGTCTATTTTAAGGATGGTAGCGTGTTCTCCTACGGTATCCTTGAGTTCTTTGAGGATGGGAGCCATCATCTTGCATGGTCCGCACCATTCAGCAAAAAAATCCACCAAGACGGGCTTGTTGCCACCAATGATTTCTCCAAATGTTGAATTATTTGCCATGTTTTTTTTCTTTTTTGAATGACCCGAAAACAAGTGTTCCCATCAAGGCAAAATAAAGGGTGCTGTTGACAGGGCTGGAAGTGATGCTGCAAGTGCCTGAAATGCAGCCGACATATTTCCAATAAAGGAAACCTGAAATGGCCCCGATGAAGGCCCCAATGAGATACAAAAAATTGGATTGAAGGAGCGCCTTTGCTTTTATCATGTGGATGATGTTTGATTCAAAATTATCGAGCAAAAACATAGCAAAACATGACTTTTGTCACAGAGCCTTCAATAGATCAAAGTATCCTTGGATAAAACCATATCAAGGGATTGCGGATGGGCAGGTTTCTGATCACTTCTTCTTCAGTTGGTGCATGCTCCAGACTTTTCCATGTGCTGAACAATGTTTGGTCATTGAATGCCGCTGCACCAAAGACCAGAAATGGATGTGCGACTGGCCAATTTTCCCAATACATGACATCCTGTTTGAAAGTCCATTTGCTTTTATCCTTTACATAGGGATCCATGAATGCAATGGCTTGCCGGATTGACCTTTTGTCTTCCAGTGCAAATGCCCACAAGTTGTTTTGCTTGTCGGACAGTATGTGACAAAGCATGACCATTGCATCCAGGTTGAACAAGGAATATCCATATGGCTTTGTTCTCGCCAGCTCCTTGGGGAAGCTCCCATCCAGGGCCGTCTGGCCTGGTAAGTGCAATGTTTTATAGCGTTGTCGACAAAGATCCAACAGGGAATCATTTTTGGTGAACCTTGCAAATCCCGCCACCTGCATGGTCCAGCAGGTACCATGGTTGTTGAGCGCATTCATCTCATCAATGCCATATTTATGCTTCGTGACCCAGTTGAGGTATTTTTCAAACCAAGCCCGAAACTGAGCATATTCTGCAGGCTTGGC
>CAITQQ010000335.1 GCA_903894575.1 uncultured bacterium | reverse complement strand
TGTCCGGATTTGATGAATTTTTCTGCCGCATGATAATTCGCACCAGACCTTCTTTGTGATCCAACCTGGATGATTCTATCGGAGGCCTTTGCTGCCTTCAGGGCAGCACGGTTGTCTTCCATGGTTTCAGCAAAAGGTTTCTCTACATAGATATCCTTGTTGGCTTTCAATGCTTCGATCGTATGCAAAGCATGCTGAAAGTCTGCCGTGGAGATCATCACTGCATCGATGTCCTTGAGCGCATACAATTCATCATTGTTTTTGCAACCGGTGATGTCGTGTTGAAATTTGTTTTTGAGAAAGTCAACCCCTTCATTCCTGCGTACTTTCCAGATGTCGGAAACCGCAACAATGTCGAAATTGAGTTCCTTGTAATGCTGCATGAATGCAGGGATATGAGACTGCTTGTGCCTGTCGGAAAATCCTACAACACCAACCCTTACGCGGTCATTGGCGCCTAAAATATTTCCGTAGGATTTGGCTGTCCATCCCATGGAAGCCAGAGCAGTGGCTGCTGTGGCCTGTGCTGTTTGTCTGATGAATGTTCTGCGGTGGGTCATATTAGGGGTTTAAGAGGTTTAAGAGGTTGAAGTGGTTTAAGAAGTTGAAGGATCTTAAACCTCTTCAACTCCTTCAACCCCTTCAACTATAATTCCTTAATCTTCATGCTTCTAAAACTAACTTTATCATTATGATCTTGGATGAGAATCCTGCCTTTGGGAGCCATTCCAAAATTCTCAATTTTTGCGTACTTGCTTCTTGCCACAAGAGCGTTATAGATGGGAGTTCCCCTTTGGTATTCAACCATCTTGAAACCATTGAGCCAATGTTCAATCATGCCATTGGGGTGGGCAATGATTCTTCCGCGGTTCCATTCTCCAATCGCAATCCTGTCTCTTCTGTTGGCATTGGGGTCAAGTCCGGTTGCGGCAGGAATCAGGTCATACAAAGATGCCATGGTTCTGTTTCCACCTGCACCCATTTTAGCATCAGGATGTTTTGCGTCATCGAGAATCTGGAATTCAGGACCAACTCCTGCTTTCTTGTCTTTGCTTGGAACAATAAAGTATTTGATTCCTGAATTGGCACTATCCGTCAGTTTGAATTCGAATTGAAAGTCGAAAGCACCAAATTCCTTTTCAGTGATGATGTCTCCACCATCTACACGCTCTTCGTTGCCTGAATTGCGGATAGATAACTCACCATTTACGATGTTCCATCCTTGTGAAGGGAAGGGAGCCATGTTGGCTGACTGCCATCCTGCAGAGGATTTCCCATCCCACAAGAGCGAATACCCCTGCTTTTTTTCTTCATCTGACAGGTTGTTGTTGAGCAGGTTGACAACAAAGATATTGTCTGAGGGAGATGGCTTCAGGTTGGTTGTCTTGATCTTGATGTTTTTCCAATGGATTTCTTTTCCTTCGTCTGACTTGTTTTTAATGGCATGAACCTGAAGGGCAATAAATCCTTTAGGAGTGAGGTCATCTATTAGATATGAGCAAGCCACACCATTGACCCAGGTCCTGATGGTATTGCCAATGCACTCAATCTTGTAGTGGTTCCAATCTGTTTTTTTAAATGCTTTTTGGGCAGCTTGATTATAATCCATGGGGTAGAGCCATCCACGCCTGGCTTCATCATAAATACCACCACTCCAGGCCCTGTCAGAAGGATCCACTTCAGATTGGTATCCCCTTACCCTGTCTGGAACTTTGTTGTTGGCGCCTTCATTGGAAGTGATGCTCCTGAACTGTATGCCTGAATTCATGTCGGCAAACATTTTCAGGTCAAGTTCCAAAACGAAATCACCATACAGTTTTTCCGTAGCCAGGAATGAGTTGGGTTCACCATGTACAGTTGTACCAACGATTTCTCCATTTTTTACTTCGTATTTGGCCTTGCCATTCAATTGCTTGAAACCGCTGAGGTCCTTGCCATTGAATAGGGAAGTCCATTCACTTTTTTGTTGAGCCATTGCCATTGTAAATACAAGGCAAGACAGGATTGTCATTCTAATTTTCATATGTGCAATTATAGTTTTTAAAATTTCTTCAACATCCTCAACTTCTTTAACGTACTCTATACACCACCAAACGCCACAAATCCACCATCAACACCGATATCAGATCCATTCACAAATTTGGATGCATCGCTTAACAAATAGATCAATGCTCCAATCAACTCATCTGGTTTTCCCATCCTGTTGTCTGGTGTTTTTTTGATCACAAGGTTGCCTCGTTCGGTATAGGATCCATCGGGGTTGGTCAGCAAGGTCCTGTTTTGTTCAGTCAAAAAGAATCCAGGCATGATGGAATTGATGCGGATCTTGTCGCCATGCCTTTTTGCTGTTTCTACCGCCATCCATTTGGTAAAGCAATCTACGCCTGCCTTTCCAATGCTGTATCCAAGCACTTTTGTAATGACCTGTTTTGCACTTACAGATGAAATGTTGACGATGCTTCCTCCATTTTGTTTGGCCATGGCAGCACCGATGATTTTTGTGGGGATGATGGTGCCCATGAGATTGAGGTCAAGTACCTGTCTCAAGCCATCAATGTTCATGTCGAATACATCCTGGTCTGGTTGGATAACACCCTGGGGCATGTTACCGCCAGCGCCATTGACAAGTCCGTCTATGCTGCCGAATTGTTCGAGGGTGATGTCTCGGACTTTCTCCATGTCTTTTTCATCCAGTACATTTCCTTTGATGAAAAGGGCCTTGCCCCCATTGGCATTGATTTCTGAAGCACGTTTGTTTCCTTCCTCCTCATTTCTGCCAACAATCACTGCAGTGCCTCCAAAGGAAACGATCCCATCGATGAAAGCCTTTCCAAGGATACCGGTACCTCCGGTAACAACAATCACTTTGTCTTGTAACGAAAACAATGTTGAATAATTCATTTTTATTTTTTTAGTCAGGCTGTTTAAGATGGCAGGCATCATTCAACAGCGGATGAATAATGTTTTGCTCGATTCCATTGAATCAGCTCACAAATTCTATGGTAGTTGAATCTGTCTCATCAGAGGCCACTTCTCAAAATTCCTAGCTGCAATCCGCGCAGTTCGGCCAATCCCCTCAATCTTCCAATACAAGAGTAGCCGGGATTGGTGACTTTTTTCAGGTCATCAATCATCTGGTGGCCATGGTCTGGTCTAAAAGAAATCTGTTTGGGGGCATCCTGCTGAATTTTCAACAATTCTTTCATTACGGCATACATGTCTGTATTGCCTCCCAGGTGATCATCTTCAAAGAAATTGCCTTCAGCATCACGCCTTGTATTCCTGAGGTGTATAAAGTGGACCCGGGATCCCAATGATTTGGCCATGGCTGGCAAATCATTGTTGGGGTTTGCACCAAATGATCCAGTGCAGAAACAAACACCGTTGCTCTTGTTGGGAACAGCATTGATGATGAATTCAACATCTTCGATGTTCTTGACAATCCTGGGAAGTCCAAGGATATCGATTGGAGGATCATCAGGATGGATGGCCAATTCAAGGCCCAATGCATCACAAAGCGGTGTAATCTGTTGAAGGAAATAAACCAGGTTGCTGCGGAGTACATCTGCATTGATGTTGTCATAGCGGGAAAGCTTTTCGCGCATGTCTTCAACCGTGATCTTCTTTTCACCGGGGATGCCAAACATCACAACGCCTGCTATCTTGTCAAGCTCTTCTTGTGTGTATGCAGCATGACGTGTTTCGGCTTCTGCCACAACATTGGCAGGGTAGGAGGCAGCAGCGTTTTTCCTTTGCAGGATATAAATGTCGAATACCGCCAGGTCTACCCAATTGAAATAGAGCGCTTTTGATCCATCGGGCATTTCATAATCAAGATTGGTTCTTGTCCAATCGTTGACGGGCATGAAATTATAGGTGATGACCCTTAATCCGGCTTTGGCCAAATTGCTAAGGCTTTCCTTGTATTTTTCTATCCACGATTGATAGTTGCCAGTCCTGGTTTTGATTTCTTCGTGTATGGTTACACTCTCGACCACATCCCAGGTCAGTCCATAGGATTCAATCAGGGTCTTTCTTTCCATGATTTCTTCGTAGCTCCATACTTCACCATGTGGTACATGGTGCAATGCCGTTACGATGCCCACGGCACCTGTTTGTTTGATGTCTTGCAATGAAACGGGGTCATTCGGACCAAACCATCTCCATGTTTGTCTCAGTTCTTTCATGTTCATTGTGTTATGATCTCTACTTTTTCGATATTTCTCTTGAGTATTTCTTTTTTTCTCAACAAAATGCTGCTGTCTGTTTCTTTGGTGATGATGCCATTGGCAATGGCCTTCCCATCTTTGCCAACAATTTTCAATGCAATGCCTTTGCTGATGAAATATTGATAGGCGGATTTTTCATAGGTGCTCACGGCGGCAGGGATTGTTCCTGTACCATTTTTAGTGGTGATGACAATGACACCGCCAAATCCACGTCCTCCATAAGCAGCTGTTGCAGCCTCATCTTTCAATGCAGTCAAGGAAGCCACATCCATGGGGTTGATCATTGATATATCACCGTCATAAATCGCCTTGTCTACAACAAAAATGGCGGGCACCTTTCCTTTCATGTTCCTTGCATCCCTGATGTAAACCTGCTGTTGTGTCTTTAGGCTACCGGAATTCATTGAAATTTCAACACCAGGAATCGTGCGCAAGAGGTCAAAAATATTTCTTGCAGCACCACTGCTGATGTCTTGTGTGGTTTGGGCCATTGATCCCAGTGCACACAGAATCGCCAATAAAAATCCAGTTGATTTGATGATCATTTTTTGGCGTTGGC
The DNA here is from genome assembly GCA_903894575.1 of uncultured bacterium. Classification (GTDB taxonomy): domain Bacteria; phylum Bacteroidota; class Bacteroidia; order Chitinophagales; family Chitinophagaceae; genus Pollutibacter. Next base: position 3,799 of record CAITQQ010000335.1, on the reverse strand, counting down.
GAGTTCTTTTGCTTTTGTGGTGGTATAGTATTTGGCAATCATGTTGGGTACTTCCCAAGCTGGCATGTTGTTGTTTTGAAGATAATCCAGGTATTTTTTGGTGACCTGTGCAAAATGGGATTCGTGTCCGTCATTGTATTTTTCAGGAACACTGATGGTCCAACCATTGCTGATTTTCACCAATGAAATGCCGGGGAATGTTTGGCTGATTTTCTGGATGCTGGCTTTCAGTTTGTCTTCAAACCCTGGATCCTTCTGCCTTTGCTCGATGTAAAGGGTAGGCTTGAAATTCTCTTCCTTCCCTTGCTTGATGATCAGTGAAGCCTTGGTTCCACGCATCAAGGAATAGTGGGTGTCTCCTGTGCCTTCTGGGGCTTTGTAGTTCCATATCACAGAAACCTTGGCATGAACGCCGTTGATGTTGTAGGTGAACTCTCCGTTGCAGTTGACCTGGATATCTCCTTTTGCATCACTGATGGCTTTGAGATAATCGGGAACGGCTTCCTTGGTGACCACTGTGAAGTCAGCAGCGGATACAGGAGTTGTCCAACTCTTTGCATTGAGCATCTTTACGTTCTTCTTGTAGTCTATGATTTGGCCAGGGAAACATTCCCATTGGATCAGGTCTACAAGGTGTGTGGTTACATCCACAATACCAGCACCCTGTTGTTTATCATCAAAGAACCAGGATGGCCTTGTCAGCACACTGCCCGATACATACTTGTAGAAATGATGCACACTGATCTTGGTGACAGAGGGATCTTCGGCTGTTCCTTTTTCAAGGGTTCCAAAAAGTGCTGGGTCCATCGAGAATGCACGCTGCAACTGTGTGGTGATTTCAAAACGTTCGGTCATGATGTCATAGAGCTGAACGCCTTTTTTCTTGGCTTCAGTGAATGCCAGTTTCAACTGCTCAAAGCCTCTTGTGTCAACCGCCATTGGCTTGTCTGCAAAAACATGGAATCCATTGCGCACTGACTCCAGGATATAGTTTGTTTTCAGTCGATTGTTTCCCGCCAGAACAACAACATTTCCTTTTTTCTCTGCAATCATCTTGGCAAAGAAGTCCTTTCCTGTATAGATGTTTTCTTTCCAGGAAGTAGGCTCGGCTGTCCTTTTGTTATAACCGTCAATCCTTTCAAGGTGCAACTTGAGGTCCCTGCCGTCTTCAGCATAAACATGTACTGCGGGGTCAACTTGAGGATACATGGACTTTTGAATCAGTGCAGCATGAAAATGACCAGGGTCAAGGGTAATCAGTTTGATGTTCTGTGCCTTCATCATCAATGGGCAAGCCAGTAGTAATAATGAGAAATAGTTGAGTTTCATGTGTATTTTATGATAGTCCTTTTACCAAATAAGGGAATCGATGCTGCCTGTTGAGCAATGCATTGGCCTCGTCATCATTGATGAAGCGCTCGTTCAATGGATCCCAATGCAGCGGCCTCGGAAGGCGCATGGCAATATGGTGGATCAAACAGGTTGAGCATCCGCGATGGCCAACTTCTACTGGGGTGATGGGTTGTTTTCTGGTGGTAATACAATCCAGCCAGTTTCCATGGTGTTCATCACTGCGGTAAAGATTGATCTCATTTGCGCCAATCACAGATTCAATGATTTTGGGATTGCTGGCAGAAAGTGCTTTTTGGTTGGGCACTGCAGGCTCGTTGGGGCTTGCCTTGTAATTGCCACGGGTAACAAAGATCCATCCCTCTGTTCCAACAAATTTAACCCCATTGGGCAATTCTGTGCTGATGGTCATTTTAACACCATTGGCGTATTTACCATAGGTGGTGAAGGATCCATGCACATTCCAAAGTCCTGATTTGGGGAAATCTGCTTTTCCCCAGACTTCAATTGGCCCGGTATATTCCGTATCCATTCCCCAATGGGCAATGTCAACATGGTGGGTGCCCCATCCAGTGATCATTCCAGCGCCAAACTGCTCGCAACGAAGCCAACCTGGTCTGCTGTAGTCATTTTGTGGATGAACCCTTTTTTCGGTGTAGTATACATAGGGGGTTGAACCCAGCCATGCGTCATAATTCAATGTTTTGGGGATGGGCATTTCAGGCTCTACCTCTCCGCCAGGGTCGCTGGGCAACCCAATAAATACTTCTTTCAGTTCACCAATGCGTCCGTTTCTTACCAGTTCAGCGGCATAGCGGAATTGGGGGGATGATCTTTGCTGACTGCCAATCTGAAGAATTTTTCCGTTCCTGTGTACGGCATTGCTCAAAGCCCTACCTTCTGCAATGGTCAGTGATGCAGGTTTTTGCAAGTACACATCTTTTCCTGCTTCAACAGCATGAATGCCCAAAAATGCATGGGAATGGTCAGGCGTACTGATCAATACGGCGTCAATATCCTTGTTCAGCAACATTTCCTGATGATCTCCATACATGGAGACGCCATCATAGGCCTTGCCTGTTTTCTTGGTGTAATAGTCATTTACATATTGCTTTCCTTCTGCCAATCGCTTGGAATCAACATCGCAAACCGCCATGATTCTGGCATGGTCGTATTTGAGCGTTTCAGCCATGTCATGGTCTCTGGAAATCCTTCCTACACCGATGGCACCGATATTGATTTTGTTGCTTGGAGCATCCTTGCCCATCACATGGGCTGGTACGATGGTAGGAAATCCAAGTGTGGCAATCCCTGTAGCGACGCCAGTCTTGACGGTGGATTTCATAAAATCCCTTCTGTTGAATCCTTTGTTATCTGCCATTGATTATTTTTTAATTTCTTCGTCCCTGCTGGTTGCATAGGCTTTTGTGTAATCAATTCCCTTGTGTAAGGAGATGATGTATTTGAGCCCCTGTATTAGGTGGTTTTTGTAAACAGGATCTGAATAGGTTTCCTTGCTGTGTCCTAGGGTGCTCACCCAAACATGTCCGCCCTGGAAATCATTGTACCATACGGCAGGGTAATACTCTGCATATGTTCCTGCATTTTTGGCGATCATCTCTTTTTGTGCTTGGTCAAGCGTTGTGAACTGGTGAGACATCAGCACATTGGTAACAGGGTATAGCTCCTTGCCAAAATACAATTCATCTTCTCTTTCCCAGATCAATGGAACGCCAGCAACTGAAGGGTGGCTGGGGTCGGTTTTTCGGACTGTGAATTTCTGGAATTTTGCATGCCAGGCGAATGTACATCCAATCATCATTTTGAACCATTTCCAGTTGCGCTCTGTGCCTGTTACAGAATGCAATCCCACGAAACCACCACCTGCTTCCATGTAGCGCCTGAAGGCAAGGCGTTGCCCATCTGTATCAAATACATCATTGTTGGTACTTGGGAAAACAAGCAGGGTAAATTGTTTCAGGTTTTCTTCGGTAAAATTGGTAGGATCGTCACTTACGGTAATTTTCCAGTTTTCCTCCTTGGCAATACCTTTGAGGGCTTCTACAGCTGAAGGTATGTTGTCATGGATGAAACCTTTTCCATTTTTGGTGTACACCAGCAAGGATACCGATTTGTTGTTTTTTTTGCTTTGGGCTCCAAGGTTAAATGTAGAAAATACTAAAAGCAGTGGTAGTAAAATAAGATGCTTCATGTGGCGCTGTTTCGTTGATCGTTTAATAGACGGTAATTTACATAAAAATCACACTCGTTCTACCATGACTTTTACGAAAACGTTATAGGAAAAAATGGGTTTTTGGTCCTGCGGTCCTGTTATTTTAAGTATCTTGATGCAATATTGATAATAGGTGCTTCATCAAAAAAATCAGGTGATTGACCCTGATCAAAAAATATTTATTTATGAGCAATAATCAACGCAGAAAATTCATCA
>CAITQQ010000334.1 GCA_903894575.1 uncultured bacterium | reverse complement strand
GAACATACCCGGTTTTACCAAGACAAAAGCAAGGAGCTTGAGGCGCGTGCAACAGATCTGGGCTATTTGACTGAAAACATCGGCCTGCTCAGGGATGTGATCCGGTTCCATGAGAACCGCTATTATGTAATGAATGATCCGTTGATCTCCGATGCCGAGTTTGACCTGCTGTACAAGGCACTTGAAAGGACCGAGGCCGCCAATCCACTGCTGATTACCACAGACTCACCCACTCAGCGCGTTGGTCCTGGTATTACGAAACAATTCAAGACTGTTCAGCACCTTGTGCCCATGCTGTCGTTGGAAAATTCTTATGATGCTGCAGATCTGATGGAGTGGGACCGCAAGGCAAGGGAACTCTCAGGCTTGGAAAAACTTTATTACTGTGTTGAACCAAAATTTGACGGCGCCAGTATTTCGCTGGTATATGAGAACGACCTGTTTAGCCGTGGTGCCACAAGGGGTGATGGTGTTGAAGGAGAAGACATCACCCTGAACCTTAAACAGATCAAGTCGATTCCACTCTCCGCAGCTTTTTCCAAATATGGGATTCAACAAGCAGAGATTCGTGGCGAAGTATTGATGAACAAGAACAGTTTTCAACAGTTCAACGAGCAACTGCTGGAACAAAACCTCCCACCCTTGGCCAACCCGCGCAACGCTGCCTCCGGATCATTGCGGCTGAAAGATGCCAGGCTGGTGGGCAAAAGAAATCTGGAGGCCTTTATCTACCATATTGCCTATCTGAATTTTACACCAGCACACCAGGAAATTCCATCCCATGCCAAAAGCCTAGAAATGCTGTGGGATCTGGGTTTCAGGAGCCCTGTTCATGAGAAAAAAGTATTTCATGGAATCCAAGGTGTGATTGATTTCTGCAAAGAATTTGAGGAAAAAAGGGACACATTGCCCTACGAAATAGATGGGCTCGTCATCAAAGTGAATGAGCTGGCCCTGCAGGAAAAACTGGGCATGACCACCCATCACCCCAGATGGGCCATTGCCTTTAAATTCAAGGCAAGACAGTCTACCAGCAAGCTCTTGCAGGTGGAATACCAGGTGGGAAGAACGGGCAGTGTAACGCCTGTTGCCAAAATACAACCCGTTCCAATTGGTGGTGTTACCGTTGCCTCCATCTCCCTGCACAACCAGGATTTTATTCGCGAAAAAGACATTCGCATCGGTGATACTTTGTTGGTAGAGCGCGCTGGCGATGTCATCCCTTATATTGTAAAATCATTTCCTGAACTCAGGGATGGCAGTGAATCAGCGATTGTATTTCCTTCTGCCTGCCCTGTCTGTCAAACTGCACTTGTCAAAACAGAAGAGGAAGCTGTTTGGAGATGCCCCAACGAGCGCTGCGATGCACAGGTGGTGGAAAGAATGATCCATTTCACCAGCAAAGATGCCATGGATATCAGGGGATTGGGTGATGCGATCATCCGTAAATTCCATGAGATGGGTTGGCTGAAAGACATTCCCTCCATTTATCAATTGCCATTGGATGAGCTAAGAAAGATGGAGGGCTTCGGAGCGAAATCTGTTGCCAACATCAGCGAAGCCATCGAAAAATCAAAAACACAACCCTTGTACCGGCTGATCAATGCATTGGGCATTCGCTTCGTTGGCGAAACAACGGCCAAAACCCTTGCCCAATCCGTATCTCATTTGCTTGATCTGGTCAATATGGACAAAG
>CAITQQ010000333.1 GCA_903894575.1 uncultured bacterium | reverse complement strand
CATCAGAGACAAATACATCGATCCGCCTCATACCACCGACTTTGCCATTCTCTTTCTTCCCTTTGAAAGTATCTATGCAGAGGTGATTCGGAGACGTGCACTGGTGGATCAACTCCGCGATGAATTCAAAATTACTGTTGCTGGGCCCACCACCTTGGTGGCCATTCTCAACAGCCTGCAGATGGGCTTTAGGACCTTGGCCCTTCAAAAAAGAAGCAGCGAAGTATGGAAGGTCTTGGGCTCAGTGAAAAAAGAATTTGAAAACTTTGGAGGTCTCTTGGAAAAAGCACAAAGGAATTTTCAAACCGGCATGGGACAGCTCGATGAAGTGGTGGGAACCCGCACCCGCGCCATTCAACGTCAATTGCGCAATGTGGAGGAATTGCCTGCGGTTGAGTCATCAGGAATTTTGCCAACGGATGTGATAGAAAAGGGCAATGATTGATGAAAAGTGTTTCTTGCCATAGTTGAGCGATTATCTGAAAGCAAATTGTGTTGAAAAATATGTTTATTTCACGCTCCATATTTGGGAAATAAACAGCACTAGTACGACCTTTTTCTCCTTGATGATTTTGCACTTCCGCTGACCTTTAGCGCATGAAACAAAGAGTATTGAGCCCCTTGGCAGATCTGGTGTTCAAAAGGATCTTTGGGCAGGAAAAGACAATTTTGATAGAATTGATCAATGCAATTATTCAGCCCCCGGAACCAGTGATTGATATAGAGTATCTATCGCCTGATCTATTGCCAGATGGTAAAGAAGGTAAAGTTTCCATAGTGGACGTAAGGTGTCTAGATTCAAAGCGCAGGCATTTTATATTGGAGATACAAGTAATCAGACAACAATCATTTCAGGAGCGGGTCCTCTATTATGCTTCGAAAACGTATGGAAAGCAATTGCCAAAAGGCAAAAAATATAATGAATTGCAACCTGTATTTTTGTTGAGCATCATGGATCATTCATTTGACACTTCAAGCGATGCATGGCTGCACCGTTATTGTGTGATTAATGAAATTGACCTCAACAAGAGACTGGAAGGAATTCACCTGATCTTTCTGGAACTTGAAAAGTGCAGAAAATTGGGTAATTTCACCATGGAAAAAGAACAAGACCGCTGGATTACTTTTCTTACCCAACCTGAAAAATTTCTTTCCATGTCAACCGAGTATTTGCACAATTATCCGAATCTCTTAAAGGCAGTTGAATTACTGGATGAATCCAACTACACTCCTGGCCAACTCCTTGCTTATGAACACTATATGGACGGTATCATGAGCTGGAACAGCACCATGGTTGAAAGCTTTGACAATGGGTTTGAAGAAGGAATGGAGAAGGGTATGGAGAAGGGAATGGAAAAGGGTACGGATCTGACAATCGCCATCATCAATGATATCCGCATTGGCCACAAGACCATTGAGGAGATTGCCCAAGCTTTTGGTGTGAGCATTGATGTAGTTAAAAGAATAAATGGTCTGATTTGAGCTCATCATTACAATGAACCCAACAGCAGACAAATATTTTCTTGATGCCCCGCAATGGCAAGAGGAACTCATACAATTGAGAAAGATTGTATTGAGTAGCCAGTTGACTGAAATGATCAAGTGGGGTGTTCCTTGTTATGTGTTTCAGGAAAGCAATGTTGTTTTGCTGGGATCTTTCAAAGCATTTTGTTCCATCAGCTTTTTTAAGGGGAGCCTGATGAATGATGCCAATGGAATTTTAGCAAAGCCAGGAGAGAATTCGCAAACCGTAAGGATGATCAAGTTCACCCATTCTGATCAAATTCGCGAACTGGAGCCAATCATCAAGGCATATATTCTTGAGGCCATTGAAATAGAAAAGACGGGTGCAAAACCAATCCTGGACAAGTCTGCAGAACTTGCATTTCCTGCAGAGCTCCTGCAAATCCTTGATCAGGATGCCGCTTTCAAGGCCGCTTTTAAAGCCTTAACTCCCGGCAGGCAACGCGGCTACAATTTGTTTTTTACTGCGGCCAAGCAACCCGCCACTAGGATTACGCGTATTGAAAAATATAGACAGCAAATCCTTGATGGAAAAGGAATCAACGATTGCACTTGTGGCCTTTCCAAGAAAATGCCCTCCTGTGATGGATCACACAAAGCGATTCGTTGATTGGCAACACAAGTCATCATCAGCTCAACATCATTCTTGATGTTACCCAATGAAAGGTTTTTGTACCCTGTTAACTCCGTGATTAACTTTGATCATGACCAAGCCTTGTTGCTGGACTCAATCAGTGCGATTTAAGAAACGCTATCGCCTTCGCGTATGAATCAGCTGTCGCTTCAGCATTGAACTTGGGATTGCTTGGATTGGCAAACCCATGTCCTGCATCATACTTGTACGTGTTGAGTTTTTTGCCGGCAGTTTCCATGTTTTTTTCAAAAGCAGTGACCATCTCCGGTGAGGGTGATCTGTCCTGGTTTCCAAAGAAACCAATGATGTCACACTGAATATTTTTCAGTTTTTCCATATCGGTTTCAGGCCTGCCATAGAACATTATGGTCCCTTTTGCTTTTGCTCCTCCGATGATAGCAGTTTGTAAACTCCACATGCCGCCAAAGCACCAACCCACGCTATAAATGGAAGCATCGGCTCCTGCCTGCTGAATCGCGCCACGGAT
>CAITQQ010000332.1 GCA_903894575.1 uncultured bacterium | reverse complement strand
TCTACATGAAATATTTTTTCCTTTTCATTTTTACCCTCATCACAGCTACCGGCTTCTCACAGGACGACCTGCTGAATGACTTGATGAAAACCCAGGACAGTACCACTGAATTACTTCCCAAAAAAATGTTGTTGACACAAAGGGTTTTTTGGGGACAGAAAGGACTGTTGAGGCCTATTTCACCACTGAATGCGGTGAACCGTGAAAAAGAACTGAAACTCAGGAGAGGGATGCTGGTCACCCACCAGGTGCTCGGCTTTGCTACCCTTGGAGGAATGATCGGGCAGGGAATTGTTGGAAACAAGCTCTACAATGCAACGGGCAGCAATTACGGCAAAACCAAAGACCTGCATGAAGGATTGGGCGCGTTTGTGAACATCACTTACTCCACAACCGCCGTCATGTCATTGTTTGCGCCACCACCATTGATCAACAGGGACAAGAAAATCTCTGCCATCCGCATCCACAAATGGTTGTCAGTCGTGCACATGTCCAGCATGATTGCCACCAATCTGTTGGCCGAATCAGACAATAGAAAACTTCACCGTGCTGCAGCGTATACTGCTTTTGCAAGCTATGCTGCTGCCGTCATCGCCATTAAATTTTAAATCATGCGTATCCTTATCCTATTGCTGCTTGCTCCTTCATTGCTGTTTGCACAAGTCAAAAAGCCTGTAGACAAGAAAAAGTCCACCATTACCTATTCCATGAACCACGTGCTGCATGCATGGGATGCGGTATCTCCAGATGTGAACGGTGTTGTTCAGTTGAAGGCGGATGGTAACATTGAAAAAGTAGCCATTGTAGCGAAAATCAGTTCTTTTGATTCAAAAAGCTCCAACAGGGATGCACATACGCTGGAGGTGACAGAGGCCTTGAAATACCCCAACATCAGTTTTGTCAGCAACTCAATCACCGAATCCAAAAATGGCGAGTTGGATGTCAAAGGAATGTTGCAGTTCCACGGGGTTGGCAAAGAGATCAGCTTCAAAGCAGTTTCTAAAAACAACAATGGTACAGTCCAGGTCATTGGAAATTTCATTTTCCTACTGGAAGATTTCAAAGTGCCTAGACCCAGTTTCATGCTCAAGCAAGTTGACAATGAAGTCAAGGTCAAGTTCGAGGTTTTTTATTGATTGGCGATTTTTGATTAAATTGATCTCATGAACAAGAGATCATTCATCAAAACCGCAACATTGTCAGGCATAGGCTCTGCCATGGGTATGGACGCTTTGGCTTCACTGTTTGATGCCAAAAAAAATGTATCAGCAACAGCACTCGCTGCCGATGATGCATTTTGGAAAAATATCAGAAACCAATACATCCTCAAACCAGATTATATCAACCTGGAAAATGGTTTCTACAACTTCATCCCACAGCCAACGTTAGAAAAATACATCGAGCACATCCGCCATATCAATTTCCACGGCTCTCATTATATGCGGACAGTGCAGCGGGACAATAAAAAGAGAATGGCTGCAAAGCTGGCTGAAGTTGCAGGTTGCAGCCCGGACGAGCTGATCATCACCAGAAACACCACTGAGTCATTGGACCTGATCATTGCTGGCCAAGACTGGAAAGCTGGTGACGAGGCATTGATGGCCATTCAAGATTATGGCGCCATGCTGGACATGTTTGACCAGGTCTCCCGGCGTTATGGTGTTGTATTGAACAAGGTTTCTATCCCCAATCTTCCTGCCTCCGATGAGGAGATCGTTTCGCTTTATGAGAAAGCGATTACCCCCAGAACCAAGCTCCTGATGATTCCCCACATGGTCAACATCACCGGACAAATACTGCCTGTCAGAAAAATATGCGACATGGCACACAGCAAAGGAGTTGAGGTAATGGTGGATGGCGCACACGCCTTTGCCCATATCCAATACAAAATCAACGACCTGGGATGCGATTACTACGGAACTTCCCTCCACAAATGGTTGAGCGTACCATTGGGCGCTGGATTTCTGTATGTAAAAAAAGATAAGATAGCCAAGGTTTGGCCATTGATCGGCGATGGAAACAAAGACCTTGATGACATTCGCCGTTTGAATCATGTCGGAACCCATCCTTCAGCTACTGACCTCACCGTTGAAGATGCCATCGATTTTTACAACATGATAGGGGCAGAAAGAAAGGAAAAGCGGCTTCGGTATATACAACAATACTGGACCAGTAGGGTAAAAAATGTTCCTAAAATCATCATCAATACGCCAACAGACGATAAGCGTTCATGTGGTATCGCCAATGTAGGCATCGATGGGATGACACCAGCAGACCTTGCAAAGCGACTGATGGACGAGCACAAAATTTTTACTGTTGCCATTGACACTGCCAATGTCCATGGTTGCCGCATCACACCGAATGTGTATACAACACTGGAAGAACTGGATGCATTTGTTGCTGCTTTGAAAAAACTTGCTGCCTAGGATGGGGAGTTTCAAAGCAATCGTCAATGACCTAAAAGCCCTTGCCACAGCAGAGAAAGCTGCATTTTTGCCCCGTTTCTTCAAAACCGGAAAGGGACAGTATGGTGAAGGCGACAAGTTTCATGGTATCACGGTTCCCAACCAAAGGATCGTTGTAAAAAAACACCAATCAACCACTACCAAAGAAACCATCATTGCCCTGCTTGATTCACCTTACCACGAAGAACGGCTGACAGGCATTCTCATCATGTGTGAGAAATTCCGTGAGGCCAAAAAAACAGGCAAGGAAAAAGAATGGGTAGATCTTTATTTATCGAAGGCAGACCGTATCAACAATTGGGACCTTGTCGATTCGAGTGCACACATCATCTTAGGACAATGGCTGGAAGACAAGGATAGAAAAATATTGTACAAACTTGCCGCCGACCCATTGTTGTGGAGAAACCGCATAGCCGTGGTGGCCACCTGGCATTTTATCAGAAAGAACAATGACCTGAAAGATATATTGGAACTCAGTAGAATCATGCTTTCCCACAAACACGACCTGATGCACAAGGCAACAGGTTGGATGTTAAGGGAGGGATGGAAAAAAGACCCATTGACCATTGAGGAATTCCTTGATGAATTTGCTACCCGCATGCCAAGGACCATGCTGCGCTACGCCATCGAGAAGATGGAAGAAAAAAAGAGAAAGGGTTACTTGAACAAGTCAGCAACCCTTTCAGCACCCCACAGAATGCAAGATCATCATTGACGCCACGGACGGAGTCGAACCGCCATCGAAGGTTTTGTGGACCTCTGCCTAACCCCTCGGCCACGTGACATTGTGTTTAGTCCACCAAATTTATAGACTTATATTGAATGCGCAAAATATTTTTGAGATTAGGGCAAAAAAAAGGGCGGAGTTACCTCCGCCCTGCTGAATAATATACTGATATCACTTGTGATAAAACTTCTCATCAACAATGAAATCGCCTTCCCAACGCTGAACGGCAACCTGCTTGTATTGAACCCTGCCCATGCCCTTCAACGTAACATCCATCCAGTTCTCAATCATGGTAACGCCATTTTCTTCGTCTGATGCAACAGCATCCACACCCATGCCATGGAATTCCTCGATCATTCCAACAAAGGCCAGTTCCCTTTCCCTGTTGGCGGCTTTGCCTACTGTAGGTTCACCATGACCAAGATCAACCATTGAAACATTTTCACCATAATACTTGTCAAATGCTTCGATCATCTGTCCTTTTGACATCATATCGTAGATGTCTTTGATTTTGTCTGAATAACTCATTTTGTTTGGTATTTTGTACTGCAAAAATACCATAGATCGCCGAACAATGTTTCAACTTTGATTTAAAAAAATCAGTGATTACGTATTTACACCTAAGGTATTGAATGTCTAGTTGACATTCCTGATCACATACCAGGTATAGCCGCCGGCAGGGATGCTGGCAGTCAGATTGATGGTTTGGTTTGATGAAACAACTGAGACTGTTTCGGCTTCATCCTTCTGCCGAACACTGATCTTCCCTTTCAATCCTGAATAGTACAGGGGAAGATTGATATTCCTGGTAATGGTTTCACTCGTGGGGTTGAAAAGCAACACAAATACCCTCTCCTTTAAAGTGGGGCTCACATGCATAAAGCCATCCCAGTCCCGACCATCTGCCCTTCTCAAATGCACGATGGGTGCATTCAGGATGTTCCGGTATTTTTTGTACCAGGAAACCGTGTTGGAAACAAGTGCTTTGGTTGTGGTGGTATCGTAAAGCCTGGGGCCCCGGTAACAAGCCTGCACACCGGCGCCATAGTACTGCACCATCAGCATTTCATAGTCTTTCAGGTGATCCTTCAATGGCTCCAGCACGGCCTCTGGTCCACCACCCTGGTACCTGGTCAGCGGCACAAAACCCCAGCTCATCGAGGGCAGTTTTTCAAAAGTGCCATCGTGAATATTCTGCCTGTTCAGGATTTTTTGCTGGTCACGGGAAAGAGAGAAATTGACTTCTCGATAGCCGATGCCAATCTTGTGCGTACCATCCAGAAAATACCAATCAGGAGCATTGACATACACACCATGCTCATTGCACCAGCGGTACAATTCCTTTTGCAATTCCATTTGTCTCCATTGCGAATCATCCAACCCTTTGTGGCCAGGATGAACAGTTGATGCACAAACATCCCCTGGGTAAGGACCATCATTTTCAAACAAATCAAAACCTGTTTTGGTGATGAAGTATTTCAGGTTGCTGATATAGGTCAAACCCCATTTGCTTCCCATGCAGGGTGCGTTCCCAAAGAATGCGCCACCAGGCTTCCCTGTTTGGGGATCGATCACATCGGTTTCGTCATTGATCCTCCTGCTGCTGAACAAGGAATAACTCCCCACCAAAATACCCTTGCTATGGGCATAATCCGTCAGTTTCTTCCAGCGGGCAATGTTTGCAGCACTGGTGTCTTCCATGTTGCAATGGCTTCCAAAACTGAGGATCAGGGCCTCATACCCGGTTGCAGCACACTGATCAACGGCTGTAATCACCTGTTCATCATTGCGGCTGACGAGGTGCATGAAAATGGGATTCTGGGTTGTCCAAGGCGCAACGGTAGCATACATGCGCTGGATCATCATCCCCCTTCTTTCGCGATCATAGCTGTCCATCAACAACTCATGTGTTCTGGGTGATTTGATGGTTTCACCGGGGGCAAGCGAAACTGCTGTTACTTTTTCAGGATAGACTTCCAAAACGCATGGCGTCTGGTAATTGTAGTTGACCTGTGAGGTATAAGAGGAATCAGTCACCCAATGGGTGGTCTGGTCGCTGATATCATACCGCATGGCATTGTTGAAGGCATAATTGGTCTCAACATAGATGCCATGTTGTTTTTTCATTTGCTCTGGAGATCCTACCACCGCACTCTCTTCTTCAACAAGCCCAAGCGACTCATTGACAATCCTGTTCACCACAATGTTGTTACTGCTTTTGTTGATGAGCTCT
>CAITQQ010000331.1 GCA_903894575.1 uncultured bacterium | reverse complement strand
CTGGCTTTCAGAATAACCACCTTACGTTTACTGTTTTCAAATCCATCCGCAAGCACTTCCAATCCATCAACAGATGCATCTCCGGCACCCAAGAGTTCCTCCCCTTTCTGAATGCATGTTTCATCAGCAGGAATGGATTTACCTGCCTGCCTGAAATAAGCCTTACCCGTGAATAATCTCAGGTAATGTAGGGCATCGAAAATTTCATTCACACTATCGGGAGCAAGACTATTGTATTCGAGTGAAAGTTCTTTTACTTTTCTTGCATCACGATCCTTGTATTTCCATTCATTCCGCTGCAATGCGTAATAATTATACTGAAACCAGTATGCCGGCAATATCCTGAGTTCATTTGAAGTAGGGTCATTTATAACCAATGAAAAAGGAACCGGTATGTTCAATTCAAAAGGGAAATCACCCTTGGCAAGAAGAGAGAAAGAGGCAAACCGGGAATTGTGTTTAAGGCTCACACAGAGTCCAGGCCAGAAGCCACGACCAGCGATCAATTCGCCATCAGCGCCCCTGGAATTGTGGTTCGATCCAATGGTGGCACCAGCCGCAACATTTGACTGTCCCATCAGCAATGATGCACACAAAAATGAATTGTTATGGTGCTGCTCATGAAAAGGATAAATCAATGAATTCAAGACCTCACAACAGGAAATCGTAGCATTGTTGCCCAGGTATGAATTGATCAGTCGCGCACCATATTTCAATTGTGAATGCGAGGCCATAAAAAACCTTACTGCCTTCACTCCATAAAATATTCTGCAACCAACACCAATGATCCCATTGACCAGTTCACAACCTTCACCAATTTGTGTGGAGGCTTCTGCAGAACTATTCACAGTAACATTCTTTATTTTATTGGCTCCTTTGATATAAGCATCGGTACCAATCTGCACATCCTTGATCATCTTGCAATTCTTGATCACGGTTCGATCTCCGATCAATCCATAATGCCCTCTTGCTGCGTCGAATTTCTGCTCCGTAAATGAATAAAAAGCATTCATCAAGGCCTGATCATCCCGGTACTTGGACCAGAGATAGGCATCAGCTGTCAGCATGCCATCGAATGGAAGAATTTTCCTTCCGCCATTTTCATTGCAGACCTCCAGCCAAATCCGCTGACTTTCAGTTTCTCCTTCTTTGATGATACCATTGCCGAATTTGGCGGTACTGGTGGTGGCCAGCTCATTGACATTGGCGATGATCACTTCATTTCCCACGACAAAATGGGAAAAATAGTTCACATTATGTATGCAAACATTATCACCAAAATCACAATTGATGATGGTGGAATTGAAAAGGCCAACTGGCAACCTGAGTCCGTGAAACTCCAGTGAAAACGGTTCCAGCTTGCCAATCCTGATCAAGCCAAAAAAACTGCAGCCTTTAACAAGATGTGGATCAAACTGTGATGAGACCAAGACATTGTTCCAGTTATCAGAAGAATTATTATTTCTTACAAGGATCTCCAACTCTGCAGCCTTTAGGCCTCTGTATTGTATTCCGCTTTTATTAAAGCGATTCCTAAGGTGGTACTCGTCTTTGCCCTCTGGCAAATACCCGGAGGCAATAAAATCGTATCCGATGGATTCAATCGGAGTTTTAGTAATGTTGTTCATGTACGCTATTTTGGAGGCTATTCGACAGTTACACTTTTTGCAAGATTCCTCGGACGATCAACATCCAGTCCACGCGCTACACCAATGTAATAAGACAAAAGCTGAAGGGGAATCACGTTAATGATCGGTGCAATCAATTCATCGGCTTCAGGAACAAAAATCAAATCGCCTGTGAGTGAATCGATAGACTGATCCCCGTCGGTAACGACCGCAATCAATTTCCCTTTCCTTGCATTGATTTCTTGCATGTTGCTGATGACTTTTTCATGATAGGCATCTTTTGTTGCCACAAATAGCACCGGCAACTCCTCATCTACCAAAGCAATGGGGCCATGTTTCATTTCTGCAGCAGGATAACCCTCAGCATGGATATAAGAAATCTCTTTCAGTTTTAAAGCCCCTTCAAGTGCAACAGGGAAATTGTAGCCCCTTCCGAGGTATAGAAAACTGCTAGCCAATGCATGCTTTTGCGCAATGGCTTGAATGTTATCTGTATTGGATAAAACGTTTTCCACT
>CAITQQ010000330.1 GCA_903894575.1 uncultured bacterium | reverse complement strand
TAGGTGCGTTCTTCCAGAGTGGTTCCGTTGAGTCGAAGATTTGCATATTGCGGCAATGCTAAGCCGCCATTCTCATCCCCTGGAATCGCATAAGAATTAGATTGAACGACTGGCTTTCCCGATGAAAACAAGGCGCTAGTACCCACAACATATGAGAGTCCGGCAAGAGCTAAAATTGAAAGAGCAACACCCCCAGCAATTAGCCACTTGCGAATTCGGCGTTTTTTGACTCTTTCGAAAACCATGTCTGCAAGTAGATCGTTAGAGACAATATTCAGGCCTAGCGCCTCGAATTCGCGCTTAATCATTGGGTCGAGATTGTCCTTACTCATCGTCGCCCTCCAATTCAAATACAGTCGCATCATTGGATATTGATTTACGTTGCGAGTTAGCTATAGCCGGAGAAAATTGTACATACTCACTAACAGCAGATCGTCCTCGTGCTAAATGTGATGCAGCTGTTCCTGCAGGGATTCCTAATTTTGACGCTGCTTCTTTTATTGAATACCCGTATTCATAGATCAAGAGAAGAACTGCGCGCTGTGCAGCACTTAGAGATTTCAATGCTGCCTGAACCAGCAATCTTTCCGAGACATTTTCTGAATTATCACTCGTTTGCAATAACATCGCTACAAGTTCTAGGGAGACTTCGTTTTCTGCTTTTCGTCTTGCGTACTTGCGTCGGATATCCGCGTGCTTACTTACCATTACTCTAATCACGTAAGCTTCCAAATTTTCGTGCTCTTTAAGTTTCCTCCAGCGTGGAAAAATGTCAGCCAACGCTTCTTGAAGAACATCCTCTGCGTTTTGCACATCAAAGCAAATAGCTCTAGCCGCGCGAATAAGCTCACGCTCTTTTTCTTGGACCCACGCGGTGAACTCTTCTTCATCTTTGCGGGCCATGGCTCTAACTTTAACCACCTATTGGCTAAAATCACCCTCTGAATTACCCGCATAATGAATAGACCGCTAAACGGGTCTGTTTTTATGCAGGGTTTCGGATAATCATGAAGATTTGCTGGTGACTTGGCACGCTGATTTGACTCTACGATGGTAGGGCGAAGATCTAGTAGCGCAGGTTCTTCTCGCCGATGAAGCTGTTCACGCCCATTGCTTTGGCCACATTCAATACATCAGAGGAATTCCTTACAAATCCCCTCAAAAATTCTTGACCTCCCATGAATATACATAGGGTCGTATTCACTCATGAATAAAACAACGTCCTGTTTCAAATGCCATATTGTCGCAAAATGGGAAATAGCACTCCAGGCTATGAGAAATGCAAACTCCATAATCAAATGGCACACCTTCACAATAGGGCTTTACGCATTCAATAGAATGCGAAACACAGACCCCTCCTTCAAAGGCAATATCTTGGCAGTATGGTTTCCAGCAGGCGTGCATATGGTTCGGGCATAGTGTCCCACTGATTATCGGTGCCTCGCACTCCAACTTTTGGCAGATCTTTTCATGTTGGTAGCAAGTCCCGTTTTCATGCACAGGGTTAGGGCAATTTGGTTTCCAGCATTTACCCTCATGTTCTCCACAATATCCATCACCATCGTCAGTTCTATACACATCATCGTCGCATGCGGGAACATGACATAAATCTTGATGGGTGTAACAGAGTCCTCGTTCGCTTGCGTAATCATCACAACTAGTCTTAATGCAATACCCATTAACGATTTTTTGCCAGGTGGGAGTTCCTGATAAGTCATACAAACCCATCTCCGAACACCTTTCTATATTTAGACAATTACTAGTCGTTATTCTCCACCCAAACTCTAGAAATTTAAAGAGCGTTCTGAGTTGCAGGAAAAATCTAGAGAATCTGATTTCTTGGGTTTTGGCATATACAAAATAAGCATTTCCCCTTGAGCCTAGAAAAGTCATACTCCAAGAGAAAAGTTCAAAGCCTAGGAGAGAACTCCACACAGAAACTTTCTGGTGGCGGGTGAAGGATTTGAACCTTCGAAGGCAGAGCCGGGGGATTTACAGTCCCCTCCCATTGGCCGCTCGGGCAACCCGCCAAGGTCGAACAAGTACTGCGGCAATTATGGATAGTGCGAAGGGAAAGGATACCTT
>CAITQQ010000329.1 GCA_903894575.1 uncultured bacterium | reverse complement strand
TCGGTGCACTGAATGCCGGATGGGACACAGCTTATTTCAATCCTGCCGTTCCGCATACGCCCAAGATCAAGCCTACCTATGTGATCCAACACCTTGGTGAGCTGATGAAAATTTTCTAAGCAGGAAATCAAATGGTGGCCAGTATGCTGACACCATTTTTAACGGTATCGCCAATCTTTACATTGACCTTGGTGCCAACTGGCAACAGCAAGTCAACACGGCTTCCAAATTTGATGAAACCCAGTTCCTCGTTCTGTTTGGCTTGTTCGCCAGGTACAGCATAGTTCACGATTCTCCTGGCCAGGGCACCTGCAATCTGTTTTACCAGCATGGTTACTTTGGGATTGGAAATCACAATGCTGTGGCGTTCGTTTTCTGTAGAAGACTTTGGATCCCAGGCCACAAGGTATTTGCCTTTGTGGTACTGGCTGTATTCCACTTTTCCTGAAACTGGATAACGGTTCACATGTACATTGGCAGGACTCATGAAAACAGAAATCTGCAATCTTTTTTCATTGAAATATTCTGTGTCAAAAGTTTCCTCAATCACAACAACTTTTCCGTCAGCTGGTGATACAATTGCATTTTCATCGTAGGTAAATGTTCTTGACGGTATCCTGAAGAAGGAAAGAATGAACAGCCAAAAACCAGACAAGACAACATAAATGACCCAGGCCAAATCTGGAGTGCTGGGTTCAAGGTGAAGGTTGGTGGCAAAGCCCAGCAAAAGGCAGAGCATGGTGACGAGGGCAATGGTGGGAAATCCTTCCTTGTGTATGGTCATTTTAAGGTATTAAGGGTGCAAAGTTAAGCAATATGGCGGGCATCAACAGCTGATCTTCCTTTTTCTTGCGGCTACCTTCCACTCACCCACAACTTTTTCTCCCTCAACCGCAACCAATGTTTCATGAAGGGCAACCGTTGGGCAAATATGATAGGGGATGCCAATCAGTGTGTCGCCGGGCTTGAAACCATGTCCTGGAACCAATTCCATGACCAGGTGCTCCTCGCTTTGGCCAACTGCTTTCAGCTCCGGATGTTCAGGAAAATAGACCCTTTTGGCCAGTTCGTTTTCTGATGCAACTGCCTTGTGCCCAAGGTCAAGACAAATGCGGTTGGCCGCAGGCAATGAGATGACCCTCGTGAGGATATGCACGGCAGGCACAAAATCCTGCTCGGGGCAGATAAGGCCATATCCGCGGTCCCAGAAAATATTGGTGCCAGGGCTGCAATCCCTGTCTGTTTTTTTGGCATGGATGGAAAAACTGGGAGAGCCACCAGCAATGATGAATGGGCGGGAATATCCTTTTGATTCCAGCAGGCCAATCAATCCATAGACAGCTTGAAAAGCTTCATCACAAGCTGTTTCACGCAGAGCAGGTTCTGCCTGGCGGTGTTGGCCATCATAGACATGCAGTCCCAAAAAATGGATGCCTTTGATTTGCATCAATCCTTCAAAGAGTGCCAATGCAGTTTCATCAGGAGAAATACCAGTCCTGTTCATGCCAACATTGATGTCGATATAGACACCCATAGATTGAGGTTGCTCATCAAAAGCGTCACCAATTTGTTTTGCAGCATCAAGGTGATCTGTAATGGTGGAGAATTGGGTATGGGGATATTGGATAGTAAGTTGTTGCAATCG
>CAITQQ010000328.1 GCA_903894575.1 uncultured bacterium | reverse complement strand
TAGAGCGTCTGATTGTGGTTCAGAAGGTCGTGGGTTCGAGACCCATCATCCTCCCTCTCATAAAAAGGGTATTCTTCAAGCGAAAGGATACCCTTTTATTTTTCCATTTTATGCTTTCTTAACATAACTTTTAGGCTCCATTCATCACAAAAACAACCTGAAAGTTCCTGAAAGGGTTAATTTTGGATATGTCATCTAAATTTTTACAATTTATGTTCAGTAAAAGATCCTTACCAGTTGTGATAGTTCTTGTGTTGGCCAGTTTGCTGATAGCCTTCAATTCTTCAGGAGTTGGTAATCCTCCCGATAAGTTTCAGCTGATTTTTCAGCAGGTGGCAGACATGTTGGAGGCAGCACATTACAGTCCAAAGAAAGTGGATGATATTTTCTCTCAAAATATCCATAAAAAATACCTGGAAGCCCTTGATCCTGACAAGAACATTTTTCTCCAATCGGACCTGAAGGATTTGAAAAAATTCGAGACCACCATTGATGACGAATTACATGGTGCACCCATTGCATATTTTTATGCTGTTGATCTGATTTATGCAAAACGCACCAAGGAAGTTGCTGCATATTACCCTGAATTACTGCAAAATCCATTTCAGTTTACTGCTGATGAATCGATTGTTTTAGAACCAGAGAAGCTGGATTATCCCAAGAATGAATTGGCCAGAAAAGATGCATGGAGAAAAAGATTGAAATTCCTGACGCTTGAACGCCTTTCTGATCTGATGGATCAACGCAATACATTGAAGAAAGGGGATACTGCCTACAAATCAGATGCTGAACTGGAAAAAAATGCCAGGGCCAAAGTGAAGCTGATCATGACAAGAAATTTTGATCGCATCATTACAAAAACCAAGCCGGAAGAAAGATTTGACATGTTGGTAAACGTCATCACCAATTATATGGATCCACATACCACCTTTTTTCCTCCCTTGGAAAAAAGGTCGTTTGATGAACAAATGAGTGGAAGGTTTTATGGGATTGGTGCATCATTGCGCAATGATGAAGGTGGTGCCATCAGGATTGCTACCATCGTGGCAGGCCTTCCAGCCTCAAAATCTCAACAGCTTGCCGTCGGAGATCAGGTATTGAAAGTTGGCCAGGCAGCTGAAGAGCCTACAGATCTCACTGGTTTTGAGACAGAGGATGCTGTAAAGCTGATCAGGGGTAAAAAAGGAACAGAAGTTAGATTGACAATCAAAAAAGCAGATGGAACGATTAAGATCGTTTCAATGATCAGGGATGAAGTGGTATTGGACGAAACATATGCCAAAAGTGCAGTGATCAACGAAGGCGGGAAAAAGATTGGTTATATATTTCTTCCAGAGTTTTACGCAGATTGGGAAAGACCCAATGGCGCAAAATGTTCTCAGGATGTGGCCAAGGAAATCATCAAACTGAAGGAACAAGCGGTGGATGGAATCATCATGGACCTGAGGAACAATGGGGGAGGATCCTTGTATGATGTAGTACAGATGGTAGGTTTCTTTATCCCTGAAGGACCGATAGTCCAGGTCAAAGACAGGGAGGGCAATCCTCAGGTACTCAGGGACAGGGATCGTTCTGTTTTGTACGACGGACCATTGGCAGTCATGGTAAATGAGTTTTCCGCCTCAGCTTCTGAAATTTTTGCAGCCGCCATTCAGGATTATGGTCGTGGTATTGTCATTGGCAGTACTTCTACCTATGGAAAAGGCACTGTTCAAAGGAATATTGGATTAGAACCCGCAACTGGTCTTTTCAACAAAGAGTCCACTGATATTGGCACAATAAAATTGACGTTGCAAAAATTTTACCGTGTCAATGGAGGATCCACACAACTCAAGGGTGTAACGCCCAATATTATCCTTCCTGATCAATATGAGACCCTCAAATACAGGGAAAAGGACAATCCTGATGCATTGCCATGGGATGAAATACCCAGGGCTTTTTACAACCGTATTTCTCCAGGTTATGACATGGATTACGTAAAACGGACCAGCGCTGCCAGGGTTGCAGCAAATCCAACCTTCAATGCCATCAAGGAATCTTCCATCCTCATGGAAACCGCCAACCAACGTGTTTATTCTCTTCAACTGAACAAGTACCGTGAGGGGCAAAAAAGCCTCAGGGAATCCTTCAAAAAAATTGAAGAAATGAACAAAACGACCAAAGTGATGGAAGTGAAAATGCTGGACTTGGACCAGAAAAAACTATCCATTGACAATGATAAACTTGAGCGGCGAAAACAATGGATTGGAAACCTGTCTAAAGACATTTACATCAATGAAACCTGTCAAGTCATCTCAGACATGATTCGTCAGGTTGTACTGGTAAAAGGAAATTAATTGTCAGAGACCAACGCCATATCTTGTTTGCAGTATTTTTCTATGGTGTAACCAGTGACCAATAATAATATATCCAATGGAGAGCAAGCTCATTTGCTCTCCATTGTCTGTTATGGCTGTACGACCCAGCCAATCCTCATTAAAGCCCTTGAAGAGCAGGGAAGTGGCAGTTCTTACATGAATGAATTCTTGAACAAGCAATTGCATGTCATAGGCTTTTTCAGACTCAACCGCGTATTGATTTTCTTCAAAACTTCTGATGGGATGAGGGTCTTGCCTGGCAATGGATAGCGCCCGGAAGGCAAAAATCATTTCTGCATCAATGCAATGCCTGATCAGGGTATTGATAGTCCATTTGCCGGGAGCATATGCAAATGTACTGTCCATGGCAGCGATGATGTTTAGGTCTTTAACAAGTAGGTTTACTGAAGCTTCAAGCAAACCACTGACTTCACTTGGTTCAACCTGTTCTACATAACGGTTGAAAAAAGCTGGATGCCTTATAGCAGAACTGACTGGTTTCATCTCCTATTTTTTCGCTTTTTTGTTGGACTTGTCAGTATTTCCTTCCTGAGACTTTCTGATTCCTTTTGTTGTGGAAGCCAATTTAAGGGCATCCAGGGCATTGACAATTCCTCCCGTTATGGAAAGCTGATCCAAACTGGTTTTTTCATCATCTGTCCCAGGTTTTGCGAAATTGGCAGTGGATGGTTTATTTGCAGAACGCTCAATAATATCTTTTACCTGCTCTGCTGACAGATCGGGATAATAGGAGAGGATGAGGGCAGCCAGACCTGCAACGACAGGAGATGCCATGCTGGTTCCATCTTTTTCTCCGTAGGTATTTCCACCAGGGATGGAGGAATAAATTTTAACTCCAGGAGCAAATACATTGACTTCCCTTTTTCCATAATTTGAAAATGAAGCAGCCAAGTCTGTTTCAGTTGCACCACTGGCTCCAACATTTATCCAGTTGGTAAAGACCTTGAGCGTGTCATTTTCAAAATTGCGCGAGGGGAAATTATCTTGGGTATCAATGTTCTTGGCATCATTGCCTGCAGCATGTACCAAGAGAACGCCTTTTGACGCTGCATATTGAACGGCTTCATCAACCCATTTTTTCTCTGGTGAAAAGCTTTTTCCAAAGCTCATGTTCACCACCAATGCTCCATTGTCTACAGCATATCGAATTGCATTGGCGATATCCTTGTCGTGCTCATCCCCATCAGGGACTGCGCGAATGGTCATGATCTCAACATGATTGGCCACTCCCTTGATTCCAACCTTATTTTCCCTAGATGCTCCAATGATTCCTGCCACATGGGTGCCATGGGAAGGATCAGTTCCCATGAGGTCATTGTTGCCATAAAATCGATCATTGATGTCATTGTAATTGTCTTTGACAACATCCTGCCTATATCTTGTTGGTTCTTTTTCTATGGCCTCAACCTTGGATTTTTCTCCTTCATAAAAAGAAATGAGGTCAGCAATCAAGCTGACATTGGTATTTTCCATTTGCCTGGTTTGCTGGAAAAAACCCAATAAAACAGATTTTGCTTTGATCACGGAGGCTTCTGAAGGTTTGAAATCCTGAAGTTCATCTCCAGTATAGCGTTCCTTGCCCATGGATGATTTCAGAATGCTGTCTGCAGAAGGAATTTTTGCAACCAAATCTTTGAGTATCATAACATACATGCCAGCTTCCTTCGCTTGTGCTTCAATTTGGTTCTTTGCTTTGGTGAATAGTTGATACTGCATTTTTTTCTCTCCTGAAAGGCTGTTTTCATCTACTTGGCCATTTCCAAATTCAGGCTTGAACTTGTAATAGACCCTAACAGCCTCGTAACTGTCTTTACCAACGTTTTTACCATCTTTTCCTCCAATAAAGTTCCATCCATGGATGTCATCGATGTACCCGTTTTTGTCATCATCAATGCCATTTCCTGGAATTTCCTTTTTGTTTAGCCATAGCATGGGTTTCAAATCCTCGTGTGCAGTATCGATTCCAGAATCAATGACGGCAACAATAACCTTTTTTTTGGGAGACTTTCCTGTCAGGAGTTCTTGGTAAGCCCTCTCCGCCGAAATGCCATAAATGCCACTGGACTGATGGTCTTCCAAATGCCAACCTTTTTTATAGGCATCAGGTTTTTCATTGAGCGATTGTGCTTCTACAAAAGAGTAACTGGATATCAACACAAGTACAAATGAGAATAGCTTTGTGTGTTTCATATAAAATGTTGATTGTTAATTATTTAAATTTTGTTTTATGGATTTTTTATTGAGTGTAAAAAGCAATACCAGTGAAATTGGCCCGGTAATGAAAAGCATGACTGTTTGAACTGACCAGAGCAGCCAACCAAATGCAAGTCCTGAAACTTCCTTCACGCCATAGAGCAACAATGTTTTTTGAACAGCAAACTGATACGCACCAATACCCCCTTGGGTTGCTATCATGGCAAAACTACCAAATGTCAGGATGGTAAGGGAGGGAACCCATCCAAGTTGAACAAGGTCTTGCATGGCATAAAAGCCAACCCTGATGCTGGAGAGGTATAGAAACCAAATGGTCAATGTATATACAATGAACATGGTCTTGTTTTCAATCTTTCTAACACTGATCAATCCTTCTACAATTCCTTTAATCCAGTTGTTTATTTTTAAAAGGAATGAAGAATGTCGTGCTTTTTTATAAATAAAGTAAATGACAGCAGCCATGGATGATAAAAGAATGATCAAAAGCAAAATGGTTCTTGGAGAGGTATCGATGCTAGATAGGATCTGATCAAAAAGCTCCTTTGCATATCCTCCAACAAGATCAATTTGTGTTGAAATGGCAAGCATGATTACCAAAACAAGGCATATCAGGTCCAACACCCGTTCAGCAACCATTGTTCCAATCAATTTATCAACCGGAATTTTTTCATACTTGCCCAATAGGCTGCATTTCATTACTTCCCCTAATCTCGGAAACAAAAGGTTGAAGAAAAAACCAGTAAGTACAGCAAGAAAGACATTTGTGGTGGCAGGGTTTTTCCCCAAGGGTTTAATCAACATTTTCCACCTGATCGCCCTGATATAATGACTGAGGACAAGTATGAGGATACAAGGAACAATAATGATTGGTTTTGCATTGAAAACCAATTGTTTAACTTTGTTTATTTCATTGGCTGTAAATGATTTAGTTGAGAACCAAATCAGGAAAACACCCAATGAAAGGAAAATGATGAACTGAAATATGGTTTTGATCCTTTTGATGAACATCAAGTGCTTTTAGAGCGTAAAGTTAACCAAATGCTTGGTTGGAGAAAATGTAAATCTTTGTCAATTATTTAGCCAAAAAGGATCCGAAATGGCCATCGGCAGGCAAATCCGATAAAATTTCTTATTTTTGCATGCAATTTCGACCGCTTCATCAATCCAAACAAATGGTAAGCAAAAAAAGAATTCTCTTTATAGCCAACGAGATGTCGCCTTACCTTGAGCTCACAGAGTTCTCGGAAATAGTAAATAAACTTGCGATTAAAGCCAATGATACCGGCTACGAAGTGAGGTGCATCATGCCCAGATTTGGAACAATCAATGAAAGAAGACATCGTCTACATGAGGTGGTCAGACTTTCAGGCATCAATATTTCCATCGAAAACGATGATTATCCGCTACAAATTAAGGTAGCTTCCTTGCCCAATGCTAGGCTCCAGGTTTACTTTTTGGACAACGAGGATATGTTCAAGCGTAAATTTGTATTCCAGGATGAAAATGAAAAGTGGTATGATGACAATGGAATTCGTTCCATATTTTTCTGCAAAGGAGCGCTTGAAACCGTTAAAAAATTTGGATGGCCTCCAGATATTAT
>CAITQQ010000327.1 GCA_903894575.1 uncultured bacterium | reverse complement strand
ATACTCATCAACATCATTACGGCACAAAGCAATTGCTTGATAAATTTCATTTTTCAATCTGTTTGAATCTAAAATAACCAACTTGGTGAAAAAAACAATGAAAGATGTGAAATTCAACATTTCTAAAAAACGGGGCCTACCTAACTTCAAACTTTAAACAACAATGGATTGAATAAAATATCAAAGCTTGGTATATTCATGGAAAATATTGCCATGGGGAAAAATACCTCAATGCTCTTGGGTGATCATTTTGAGCAGTTTATTCAGCAACAGGTTGAGTCAGGTCGTTTCAGTTCAGCGAGTGAAGTCGTTAGAAATGCGTTAAGGATGATGGAAGCCGAGGAACTACAAAAGAAAGCCCTCAACAAGGCCCTTTCAAGCGGTGAGAAAAGTGGATTTTTCACTGACTTTGATCCTAAGGCACACTTGAAAAAACTAAAGCAAAAAACTTCATGACTGCAGGGTTTAAAATTACCAAAGCTGCTGTCAGAGATCTCGAAGATATCTGGACTTTCACCAAAAAAACATGGACAGAACAACAAGCTGATCGCTACTACTAGCTTATAGTAGATGAAATCCATTTCATCGTAAAAAACCCATACCTGGGCATTCAATACGAGAAGGTCCGGGCAGGATACCGAGCCTCCAAGGTAAAATCACATTTAATTTTTTATAGGCTTCAACATGGTCAAGTTGAAATCATCAGAATTTTGCATGTCCAGATGAATCTTCCTGATCATCTCGTTGATGCATAGTGATTGAAGAGAACTGATGCTTTTTCGGTATTTTCGGTTACCAAACTTTCACCAATGAGATCAATACGAATTAGACTGGCATTGATGACCACTGTGCTCATCTCCCAAATGCTTCATGCCCAAAAAGACACTGCCTTCACCCGCTACAAAAACCTGCCGCTCAAAGCCAGCAGGATGATGGACCTCAATACCAATGAAGGCACCTGGACTTCCGTAGACATCAGTCCAGACGGCAAGACAATCGTTTTTGACATGATGGGAGATCTGTACACCATTCCAGCCGAGGGTGGAAAGGCTACCCAAATCACCCGTGGCCTGGCCTTTGACCAGCATCCCCGCTACAGCCCGGATGGCAAAAAAATCCTTTTTGTTTCAGACAAAAGCGGTGCAGAAAACCTCTGGTTCATCGATACCGAGAAAAAAGATACGGTTCAGCTAACCAAGGAAATCAACCAGAATTTTCCTTCCGCAGACTGGACCCCTGATGGCAAGTACATTGTTTACGCCAAGGGAAGAAGGGTCAACAAGCTTTACATGATCCACAAGGATGGTGGATCAGGAACCCAACTCATTGATGAGCCCGCCACCCTCAAAACCATTGATCCCGCCATCAGCCATGACGGAAAATTAATCTACTATTCATTCCGCACAGGCTCCTGGAATTACAATGCCCAACTTCCACAATATGAAATCGGTGTCTATGACCGCAGCAATGCAAGAACCACCAAACTGACATCCCGCTATGGTTCTGCCTTCACACCTGTATTGTCCGGTGATGGCAAATGGTTGGTCTATGGAACCCGTTTTGAAGACAAGACAGGGCTGGTAATCCGCGACCTCAAATCTGGCGATGAACGCTGGCTGGCCTATCCTGTGCAAAGGGATGACCAGGAATCCATCGCTGTTTCCGGTGTTTTGCCTGCGATGACTTTTACGCCAGACAACCAATACCTCTTGGCATCTTTTGGCGGTAAAATCAACAAGATTGACATCAGCAATGGCAAGTACACTGATATTCCATACACAGTTGATGGAAAGCTGGAACTCGGACCTGAAGTGCTTTTCAAGTATCCCATCAAGGATACAACTGCTGTGATGGCCAGCCAGATCCGCGATGCTGTTCCCTCACCTGATGGAAAGCAATTGGCCTTCACAGTATTGAACAGGCTTTACCTGATGGACTATCCCAATGGAACTCCCAAGCGGCTTACCACCAATGAATT
>CAITQQ010000326.1 GCA_903894575.1 uncultured bacterium | reverse complement strand
TGATCAGAAAAAAATAAAAATATTCCTGGCAGGAGACTCCACCATGAGCATCAAGCTGGAGAAAAATTTTCCGGAAACAGGTTGGGGTATGCCTTTCAATCATTTCTGGAATGAGAACCTGACAGTTGTCAACAAAGCAAAGAATGGCAGAAGCACCAAGACCTTTATTGCAGAAGGGCTCTGGAAGCAGATCATGGATGAAGCCACAGCAGGCGATTATGTCTTCATTCAGTTTGGTCACAATGATGAGGTGAAATCAAAGGTCAATACTTATACTACACCAGAAGAATTCACCAACAATCTCCTGCGCTATGTTCGTGAATCGCGTGAAAAGCAATTGACTCCTGTTTTGCTCACTCCTGTGGCGAGAAGAAAATTTGATGCAACAGGAAAGATTGAACCAACGCACCAGGAATATGCTGCATTGGTTCGTAAAGTTGCTGAAAAAGAAAAGCTGCTTTTCATTGACCTGGATGCCCAGAGCATGCAACTCTATCAAGAATTTGGCGTTGAAAATTCCAAATTACTTTTCTGTCAGTTGAAACCAGGAGAGCATCCCAATTATCCGGAGGGAAAGGATGACAATACCCATTTCAATGAATTGGGAGCCAGGTTGATTGCACAATTGGTGCTCAAAGAAATCCGTACCACCATCCCTGATTTGCTCACCTACATTACCACCAAAAAACCATGATCATGAAGGGATTGTTTTCTTTGCTTTCTTGCCTATTTTTATTTTTGCTGACTGGATATACGCAGCAACAATGGGTTGTTGCACAGGATGGATCAGGAAATTTCAAGTCTGTTCAACTGGCATTGGATGCCATCAAGGAAGGCAACAATGAGCTTGTAGAGATTTATGTAAAAAAAGGAGTATACAGAGAAGTGGTTGTGGTGGATGCAAGAAAAAGCAAGATTCATTTGATCGGTGAAGACAAGATCAATACCATCATTTCTTTCGACAATCACGCAGGTACCCGCAAACCCAATGGAGACACGTTGAACACCTGGACCTGTGCCTCCGTTTTTGTGTATGGAGATGATTTCAAGGCAGAGAACATCAGCTTTGAAAACAATGCAGGCTTCACAGCTGGCCAAGGAGTTGCCCTCAGGGTAGAAGGCAACCGGGCCTCATTCATCAATTGCAACATGCTCGGCAACCAGGATGTACTTTTCCTGAGTGGGAGTGGTGTAAAGCATTATTTCAGGGATTGCTATATCGAAGGTTCTACTGATTTCATTTTTGGTGCTGCAACAGCAGTATTCATCAACTGTCAACTGCACAGCAAGAAAGACTCACACGTTACTGCCGCATCCACCAATGTCATCATTCCCTATGGTTTTGTTTTCTTTGATTGCACCTTAACCGCAGCAGAAGGCATCAACAAGGTTTCACTCGGTAGGCCCTGGAGCCCTACAGCATGCGTGACCTATATCCGTTGCTGGATGGACAAACATATTGTTCCTGAAGGGTGGAACAACTGGAAAAATCCATCCAATGAAGCAACCGCTCGTTATGCAGAATACAAGAGCATGGGGCCAGGGGCATCCCTGTCAAGCAGGGTCAAGTGGATGAAGCAACTCACCAATGAAGAACTTAAACAATATACCATCGAAAATATTTTGGGACCCTGGGTACCTGAACCAAAGAAAAAATAACTGACAATGAAAATATTTTTATCCAAATTCACCATGTTGCTTTTCTCTGCAAGCATTGCAACTATTGGTGTTTCTGCACAATATAATGCTGTAAAAAACAAGGTGCCAGTCTTTAAAAAAGACACGGTTTCCATTGCAGCATTTGGTGCAGTGCCAAATGGATTAATACTCAATACAGTGGCCATCAGCAATGCGATCAGTTCGCTCCACAACAAAGGCGGTGGTGTTGTACTTGTCCCCAAAGGGCTTTGGCTCACAGGCCCGATCGTTCTCAAAAGCAATATCAACCTGCATGTGGAGAACGGTGCCATCCTTTTGTTTTCTCCTGATTTCAATCAATACAAACTTGTTGAAGGCAATTGGGAAGGATTGAAACAGATGCGCAACCAGTCGCCCATTTCAGCCACAGGGGCCACCAACGTAGCCATCACAGGCAAAGGAATCATTGACGGCAATGGTGCAGGATGGCGTCAGGTCAAGAAGGAAAAACTTACTGAAGGCCAGTGGAAAAAATTATTGTCCAGTGGGGGGCTCCTGAGTGAAGACAAAAAAACATGGTATCCAACAGCTTCCAATTTAAAGGGAAACAACGAAAAGAATCCAGGCGTGATTTCTCCGGAGAAGACTACAGCATACTACCAGTCGGTCAAGGATTTTTTGCGTCCCAACATGATTGTTTTTACAAACTGCAAAAATGTATTGTGGGAAGGCGTAACCTTCCAGAACTCTGCTGCATGGTGCCTTCATCCCCTCATGTGCGACAACCTGATTGTCCGCGACATCAAAGTAAAGAATCCCTGGTTTGCCCAGAATGGGGATGGGATCGATGTGGAGAGTTGTAACAATGTGTTGATTGAAAATTCCATTTTTGATGTTGGTGATGATGCGCTCTGCATGAAAAGCGGAAGGGACGAGGCTGGCAGGCAAAGAGGTATGCCGACCCAGAATGTTACCATCCGTGGCTGCACAGTTTATTCTGCCCATGGCGGATTCGTGATCGGAAGTGAGATGAGTGGTGGAGTAAGGAATATAGATGTGAATAATTGTAGTTTTATTGGTACTGATATCGGCCTAAGGTTCAAAACCACCAGGGGGCGTGGTGGCGTTGTGGAGAACATCAACATCAGCGATATTGTGATGAAAGACATTCCAGGGGAGGCCATTCTTTTTGATATGTATTATATGTCGAAAGATCCCGTGCCCGTCTTTGGAGAAAAACAGGACATGCCGGTGATTGAAAGAAAACCCCTGGATATCACCACACCTTCTTTCAGGAATTTCAAGATCAGCAGGGTTTATTGTGATGGGGCTGAAAAGGCCATCTTCATCCGTGGGTTGCCGGAAATGCAGATCTCGAACATTCAGCTGAAAGACATGGCCTTCAGTGCCAACAAAGGCATTGAAATCCAGGAGGCCAATGGCATCACCCTTTCCAACATCGATCTGAAATTAAAGGATGCTGCTACAACAATCAAGGTGCAGCAGAGCGCTGGTGTTGTCACGCATGGCATCCGTGCCAATGCTTTTCACAGCAAACCGCTCAGCCAATCACTTTCACAAACAGCCATGCGCATGTGGCCTGATTCTTTCATGCTCGCTGGCGACAAACAACCCAAATGGCGCTATGATCAAGGCGTCATCCTGAAGGGCATGGACGATGTATGGAATGCCACCGGAGACAGGGCCTGGTTCAATTATATCCAAAAATCCATGGACTATTATGTTGGGGAGGATGGATCCATCAAAGGATACAAGAAGGATGAATACAATATTGACCATGTCAACAATGGAAAAATTTTGTTGATGCTTTACCAGGTTACTGGAAAAGAAAAATACAGGAAAGCAGCACAATTGCTTCGTGAACAACTCCTCACACATCCCCGCACCAAGGAAGGTGGATTCTGGCACAAAAAAATCTATCCTTCACAAATGTGGTTGGACGGATTGTACATGGGTCAACCCTTCATGGCAGAATATGCAAAATTGTTTCATGAAGACAAGGCCTTTGATGATATCGTTTTGCAATTCCGGTTGATGGAAAAAAATGCAAGGGATCCTAAAACAGGCTTGCTCTACCATGGTTGGGACGAAAGCCGTCAGCAACAATGGGCCAATAAAACAACAGGCAATTCACCGCATTTTTGGGGAAGAAGCCTTGGATGGTTTGGAATGGCGCTGGTGGATGTTTTGGATTATTTCCCTGCAAACCATGTCGGCAGAAAAGAATTGATTGCCATCCTGGATCGCTTTGCTGCAGCGGTTTCAAAAGTTCAGGATCCCGCCACAGGACTATGGTATGACATCGTAGACAGAAAAGACCAACAACCCAATTATCCTGAATCTTCTGGTTCTTCTATGCTGACCTATACGCTGGCAAAGGCAAGCAGGTTGGGTTATGTGGCTGAAAAATACCATGATGTTGCAGCGCGCGGATATGCAGGAATCAAAGATCGTTTTGTACTGGATTCTGCAGGAGGCATTCACCTGAGGGGAACAGTTACCGTATCTGGTCTTGGGGGGAATCCATACCGCGACGGAAGCTTTGCTTACTATATGTCTGAACCCGTCATCACCAATGATCCCAAAGGAATGGGGGCATTCATTCTCTGCGCTGCAGAGATGGAGTTTGGAGCAAACAGAAGCAACGCAAAAGGAAAGAAAGTATACCTCGACAATTATTTCAACAACGAATGGAGAAAAGATGCCACTGGTACAGAAGTAAAATGGCACTATGTTTGGGATGAGCGCGACAATGGTGGTTATTCCATGTTTGGAAAACTCTTTCAACAACATGGTGCAACGACAGTCCTTTCCTCTGAAAGGCCTACTGCTGAAGTATTGAAGCAGGCCAGCGTTTTTATCATGGTGGATCCTGATACACAGAAAGAAACAGCTGCGCCCCATTACATGAACCTGGAAGATGCAACAGCCATCAAAAACTGGGTGGCCAATGGCGGAGTTTTGGTAATCCTCGGGAATGACTCTTCCAACAATGAAATCACAAAATTCAATATTCTTCCCAAAATGTTTGGTATTGAATTCAACCAAGATTTTTTCAACCCGGTATTGAAAGACCAGTTTGAAATGGGCGCTGTCATTACACCAGATGATTCACCCATTTTTG
Source organism: uncultured bacterium (assembly GCA_903894575.1). Classification (GTDB taxonomy): domain Bacteria; phylum Bacteroidota; class Bacteroidia; order Chitinophagales; family Chitinophagaceae; genus Pollutibacter. The sequence continues at coordinate 494 of CAITQQ010000326.1, read as the reverse complement.
GGAGCAGCAAAAAACTATTCATCAAGGAACTGAGTACACTCAAACTCTCTGCTCCGGCAACAGCCATTGCCACCAAAAATGGGGCCAACATCATGGCCATTTCCAGCATCGGCAAGGGAAAGGTTTTTGTGCTGGGCGATCCATGGATATACAACGAATACCTTGATGGGCGGAGACTTCCAGCTGATTTTCAAAACTATCCAGCTGCAATGGCATTGGTCGATTGGCTGCTGAAACAGTCAAAAAAAACAGAAGAATGATGAAATTAAAGCGCAGTATTTTACAAGACATTGCAGGGGTGAACAATTTGATTCTGCCCACTGAAGAACAACTCCACTACCCAGAAAAAGTGTTGCAGTTCGGAACAGGTGTACTATTGCGAGGATTGCCAGACCAGTACATCAGCGAAGCCAACCGGGCAGGAAAATTCCGCGGACGTGTGGTGGTGGTCAAGTCTACGCAGAACGGAACGACCGATGATTTCGCTGATCAGG
>CAITQQ010000325.1 GCA_903894575.1 uncultured bacterium | reverse complement strand
TCCATCAGGTGGCGGCCAACAATATCGTAATCGTTGCCCATGCCGTTTTGAAAACGGTTGCTGGTGGAGTTCAGGAGGATATAGGCCGTGGCAAGGGTGGATGCATTGAGGAAAATGATTTTGGCCGTATAGACATAAGTCTTGAGTGTTTCCCTGTCGATGACTTCAACCCCAGAGGCCCTTCCCGATTTTTCATCATACAAAATGCGGTTTACGACTGCTCCTGTTCGGATGGTGAGGTTGCCGGTTTTGGCTGCAGCTGGCAGTGTAGAAGACTGTGTGCTGAAATAAGCGCCAAATGGACAACCGCGGTGGCAGAGGTTTCTGCTTTGACAGGCAGATCTTCCGTCCAGGGGCTGGGTGATATTGGCCGATCGGGTATTGATTATTTTAATTCCTGGAAACCGGCTTTCAATTTTTTGCTTAACATGTTTTTCTGCACAGTTCATTTCAAAAGCCGGCTGAAAAATACCATCTGGAAGGATGGGAAGCCCTTCCCTGCTGCCGTTCACACCAATAAACTTCTCAGCATAATCATACCAAGGTGCAATGTCCTTGTAGCGGATGGGCCAATCCACGCCATGACCATCTTTCAGGTTGGCGCTAAAATCCACATCGCTCCAACGCACAGAAATTCTTCCCCAGAGCAGGGATCTTCCGCCAAATACATCCGCCCTCACCCAATCATAGCGCTGTTTTTCCTCGTAAGGATTTTCGATATCCTTGACATAAAAATGCTTGTTGTCTTCACCAATCGAATAATGACGAGACTGCACCGTGTATATTTTCTTTTCTTCTTCGGTAAGGCTGTTCCTGTGTGGAAACTCCCAGGGATTTTTATTGGCTGTGGGATAATCCTTGATGTGTTCCACCATGGTACCCCTTTCAAGGACAATGGTTTTTAGCCCACGCTCGCACAATTCCTTGGCTGCCCAGCCTCCTGAGATGCCGGAGCCAATTACAATTGCGTCAAAGTCAAAGCGTTCAGCCATGGGTAAAAATCTTCAGAGCTTTCAAATTAACAAAAAAATCTTAGCAATGTTGTCGACTGTATGACCAAACTAGCATACTAAACATCACAAATCTGAACGCCCTGCTTCAGTGCAGCAATTTTATCATCCCAGGTAGGAATGAATTCCTGGGCAACATAGCCCTTGTAACCTGTGTCAACAATGGCTTTCATGATGGCAGGATAATTCAGTTCCTGCGTTTCATTGATTTCGTTGCGACCGGGCACGCCGCCAGTATGATAATGTGCAAAATATTGGTGGTGCTTTTTGATTGTGTTGATCACATCGCCTTCATCGATTTGCATGTGGTAGATGTCATAGAGCAATTTGAAGTTTTCTGAACCGACGCGTTTGCAGAGTTCAACACCCCAGTCGCTCCTGTCGCATTGGTAATCCTTGTGGTTGATCTTGGAGTTCAATAGCTCCATCACCAATACAACACCATGCTTTTCTGCGATGCCGGTGATTTGCTTCAATCCTTCAACACAATTGTTCAAGCCTGTTTCGGAATCTTTTCCGCGGCGCTGTCCGGAGAAGCAAATCAGGTTTTTATATCCGGCCTTGGCAACCAAAGGAATCATTTCCGTATAATTCTTCACAAGCTTTTCGTGAAACTTCTTGTCGTTAAAGCCATCGTTCAAGTTGATTTCTGCGCCATTGCACATGGTTGACACCAGGTTGTATTTTTTTAACATGTCCCAATCTTTGGGCCCAACCAGGTCGATGCCCACCAATCCGATTTTTTTGGCAGATTGGCAGAACTCCTCAAAAGGAATGGATGAATAGCACCAGCGGCAAGCGGAGTGGTTGATGTTTCCTTTCAATTTCTTTCCGCTGTCCATTGTTTCAGTTTTTGTGATGGGATTTGCCAAAGATTCAGCAGTGATGCCGCTTGCTGCGATTGTTCCCAGCATAAGATTCTTGATAGCGGTCCTTCGGGTTGGAGTACTCATCCTTAAAAATAACGAAACAATTCAGATTCAAGCAATTCAGTTGCCCAAATATTGTTTATGCATGCAGGGGTTGAAAAAAGAAGGGTTTTTTTTCTTCTAAAAAATCGTCATAAAATGAAGTCAGTTCCTGTTCGTTGTGAAAGATATTGCTGGGAACCACATTCTCCTGTTTTCTTTCAAACAACACAGGGTTCCCCCTTTTTATTTCTGAAGAAATATAGTCAAAAATAGAGTTGATGACTGCGGTTTGCTTGTATTCAACAAGTCTTTCAATAGAATTGAGGTCAAGTTTGATGGTAGACATGGTTGGTGTTTGTCCTGTGAAAGTATTCACAACTGCAACACTTTTAAACCAACACCAACAATAGTTAAACAAATTAGGTATTTATACCGATGCGCTGTAAGTGTTAAAAGATACCTGGCATCAGAATACTGATAAAAATCATGAGGCAGGAGGTTGTTCAATGTGGAGTAGGCTGTTTCTTATGGTGGCATGAATCTTGTCCAGTGCTGTTTTTTCCATGATGGTTTGGCTTGTTTCGGGTTGGTTGTTTTTGGCAGATCTTACCAATATTACCGCATTCCCCTTTTTTAATTCATCAGACATGAATTGAAACAATTCTCCGGCAGCGAACACAAGACCATAGGAGTAGAGATCCTCGATAAAGTCGAGATTGAACGTAAATGTTTTCATTGAACAGGTGATTGATGTTTTTTATGTGTGGCTAGTAGGATAAAAGTAGCAAATCACTTCGAATTTGGAATAGTTAATAACTAAAAGTCGAGGTGATAAATAAAAAAACTATTAAAAAATATAAATCAAATCTTGGCAAGCTCTGCAAGATTAATTAGCTTGAAGCGGAAATTTTATTTAACCCTTAACCAAATCTAATTTACAATGACCCAGCCCATCAATGCAAACCGCCTCTTTCTGGCAAGTTGCTTTGCGCTCATCACAACAGCGTTCTCATTCAGTATTCGTGCGGGAATCCTTACCCAGCTTGGAACGGAGTTGTCGCTGGATACCGTTCAGCTCGGTACAATCAACTCCATGTGGTTCCTTGGATTTCCGATTTCCATGATCCTCGGAGGCATTTTTTATTCCAAAATTGGTCCCAAATTGATCATGCAGGTTGCATTCATTGCACACGCCATTGGTATCCTGACCACGATCTATGCCAGCAGCTATAATGTATTGTTGATTTCCACCTTGTTGATTGGGATTGGTAACGGTTGTACAGAAGCCGCTTGTAATCCTATGATTGCAGATGCTTATACGGGTAATGAGTTCAGCAGCAAG
>CAITQQ010000324.1 GCA_903894575.1 uncultured bacterium | reverse complement strand
TCATATGTTTTTCCCCGATCAGATTTCGGTTGCCTCGGATCATAAATGATCATTGGGACACGAATGGATTGTTCATACATCAGCCACTTGTCAGCATATCCCCTGTCTCCCAAAAAATATCCATTATCCCCCATAAAAATGATGACAGTATTGTCTGCCAAGCCCTGCTCTTCCAGTGTGGTCCTTATACGTCCTATGACACTGTCAACACCACTGATCATCCTGTAATATCCTTTCACCATCCTCTGGTATTTTTCAGAAGAATCAAACCTCCAATACCATCTGTCACGGTTCATGGTTGTTTGCAGAAACGTTGGCAATGCATTAAAAAAAGCGGGGTCTGCAGTTGATGGCAAGGGAATACGGGCATCCGTATACAAACTGTCACAATAGGAAGGCCAGAAATATTGTTCCTTCGAATCATCATCAGCATGTGGTGACCAAAATGAAAGTGAAAGACAAAAGGGCTGATCTTTATTTGATCGTATAAAATCAATGGCATGGTTACCATTGATATCGGCCAGATGTATTTTTTTGCCATCAATCTCTTTTATATATGGCCATGCTGTTTGTTTACTGACGCTGAACATGGCCTTTTCAATTCCTTTGTTGACTTTTACACCAAATTTACCAACGAACCCTGTCTGGTATCCTGCTTTTCGGAGCAGATAAGGATAACTTTCCAGCATGTATTCGTTACTCAATGGGAGCTTTCCAAAAGTATAGTCATGGGTGCGCTCGTACAAACCTGTTAACAATGACGCACGGCTTGCAGCACAAATTGGTGTGGTTGCAAAAGCATTCTTAAAATAAATTCCTGCACCGGCAAGCCTGTCAATATTCGGCGTCTTTATAATGGGATTGCCTGCAAATCCAAGTGCATCCCAACGCTGATCGTCTGTAAGGATAAAAATAATATTGGGCTTACTGTTTTGGCGCGGAGGATTTTGACTTGTACTCTTTTTGTTATAAGCAGATAACAAAAAAAAGCTTGCTGTGACAGCAATAAAAACAGTGGTAAATTTCATTGGGGACTATTATTAAAAATATGTTTGATGCCCATGTGCTTGGAAAAAATATGGTTGGTTCTAACAAAAGGCATAAAGCAGGTTTTTATTTTATCCGAAGTGCTTCAATTTCACTTGCCGTTTTGGCCAATGGGTTTCCCAACAATCTGCTGCCATTTCCCGTAATGACAAAATCTTCCTCAATCCTGATTCCATTCAGATACCTGTACGCTTTTAGTTTGTCATAATTGATAAAGGATCCCAAATGATTGTTTGCCTCCCACTCATCGATAAGTGCTGGATTAAAATACAGGCCTGGCTCAATCGTAACAACAAACCCTTCTTCCAGCGGCTTGGCCAAACGCAATGATTTCAAACCAAACTGAGTGCTTTTTATTATTTCTTCATTATAGCCAACATATTCCTCGCCCAGGTTCTCCATATCATGTGTATCCAGACCCATCATATGACCAAGGCCACATGGGAAAAAAAGTGCATGTGCCCCCTGAGCAACTGACGCTTTAACATCCCCCTTCATCACTCCTAGCTGCTGTAATCCTTCCGTCAATTTTTCACAGGCATGCAAATGAATATCCCTGAATGGTTTGCCTGGTTGCAGCAACGCAACAGCAGACTCATGTGCACGATGTACTATTTCATAAATATCTCTTTGTGCTGTGGTAAATTTGGTACTTACTGGAAAAGTTCTGGTAAGATCACCCGCATAGTGCATTCCTGTTTCAGCACCACAATCAGACAGAACGATATTTCCCTCTTTCAATGGGGAATGACTATAGCCGTTATGAAGAATTTGACCCTGCTGTGTAAGTATGGTAGGAAAAGAAAGATTGCCACCTGC
>CAITQQ010000323.1 GCA_903894575.1 uncultured bacterium | reverse complement strand
ATGATTAGAAAAATTGCACGCAACAATTTTCTAACATTCGTTAAAATCAATCAAAGGAAGTTGTAAAGAATGGCCGCCAAGACTGCTCCCAGGACAGGGCCAACCACCGGAATCGGTGCGTATTGCCAGTCACTGCCCCCTTTGTTGGGGATGGGAAGGATGGCATGGGCTATGCGAGGACCAAGGTCACGGGCGGGATTGATGGCATACCCTGTAGGTCCCCCCATGCTGAGCCCAATGCCCAGCACCAGCAAGGAAACCGGAAGGGCGTCCAATGCGCCCAATTTTACTTCGCCCTTTTGTATATAGAAGATGGAAAGCATGAAAATAAAGGTGGCAATGGTCTCGGTCAGCAAATTGCTGAAAGGTTTTCTGATGGCGGGGCCAGTCGAAAAAACAGCCAAAAGCAAGGATGGGTTTTTTGTTGCTGCAAAATGGTCTTTGTAGGTCAGCCAGGCCAGCACGGCACCGGCAAAAGCGCCCAACAGCTGCGCCAACAAGTAGGATGGCACTTCGCTCCAGCTGAATTTACCCGCAACAGCAAGGCCAATGGTTACAGCAGGATTCAAATGGGCTCCACTGATGTCTGCTGAGATGTAAACCCCTACAAATACGGCAATGGCCCAGGCCATGGCAATCACCATCAGGCCGGAATCATTGCCCTTTGTCTTGTCCAACAATACATTGGCTACAACTCCTGATCCCAGGGTAATCAACACTGTAGTTCCGGTAAGTTCAGCAACAAATGGGCTCATGTTTTATATATTATGTTGTAAAATAATGATTTTTTAAGTTCCATCAGCCCAGGTAGGCTTCCGCCATTTCCTGAAAAAGCCTGACCTGGTCATCTCTCCAATCAGCATTCATTCCCAATTGTTCAGCCATCAACTTGGCCACAGGTTCGGCTGATGCAATGGCCGCCCTTGCATCGACAAACAACATACGGGATCTTCGTGCAAGGATATCCTCTACCGTCATCGCCATTTCATGGGTCACCGCCCAGATCAATTCAGCTCTGCAATAATTGCATGAGGGATGAATACGCTCACCCAGTGAAGGATCATCTGAGATCATTTTCCGGATGTGAACCGCATCTGATCCGTAGACAGATAATTCACTCCCGTAAAGGATGTTTTGGTCATAACCATGCAAGCGCAATTTCCTGGTTGCACATTTTACAATGGGTAGCTTGGCTACAAAGGCCGCGTTATTGACTGCATCTTTTGCCATTTTACGGTACGTTGTCCATTTCCCACCGGTAATGGTGATCAGGTTGCTAGAAGAAACCAAAATGGTATGGTCCCTGGATGCCAGTGCGGTGCTGGCTTTGTTCAGGGTTTTGACCAGGGGCCTCAATCCTGCAAAAACTGACCTGATATCTTTTCGGGTGATGATGATGGCATTGTAGGCATTGAAATGATTGATGATAAAATCAATTTCTGCCTCAAGGGCGATGGGTTCATCATTGATCTCATGAAGTGGCGTATCGGTAGTACCAATCACAACGGCACCATGCCAGGGAAGTGCGAACAAGACCCTGCCATCAGCAGTCTTGGGTATCATCAATGCCATTTCACCAGGGAAAAAATCCTTGCTGACCACCAGGTGTACACCCTGTGAGGGCATGACTGCGGCGGGTGCATCAGGATCATCCATGTCAAGGATATTGTCAACAAAAACACCTGTTGCATTGATCACCACCTTGGCGTTGATTGTATATTCTTTTCCATTCAGCTCATCTTGGGTTTTCACCCCAACCAATTTCCCATTTTCCTTGAGCAGCCCGGTGACGTTGAAATAATTCAAGAGATTCGCGCCCAAATCATTGGCTGTTCTTGCCAATGCAATGGCAAGCCTTGCGTCATCAAACTGGCCGTCAGCGTAGGCTACTCCACCCTTTAACCCTTTCCTTTTGAGTGATGGCAAGGCAGCAAACAATGCTTTTTTACCCAGGATCCTGGTATGTCCCAGGCCGCGCTTCTGCGCCATCAAAGCATAAATAAAAAGACCAATGCCATAAAACCATTTGTCAAACCATGAATAAACTGGAATGATGAACTCCTGAACACGCGTAAGGTGTGGCGCATTGGCGAGCAAAAATGCTCTTTCCCGCAGGGCCTCTATCACCAATTTGACATTGCCCTGGGCAAGGTATCTCACCCCACCATGGACCAACTTGGTGCTCCGGCTGGAAGTGCCTTTGGCAAAATCATTTTTTTCCAGGAGCAACACCTTGAATCCTCGTTGGGATGCATCAACGGCAATACCAAGTCCGGTTGCGCCTCCACCGATGACCACCATGTCCCAGCCTGTGGCTGTTTCCAATCGCGCTATGGCATCTTGTCTTTTCAAAATATCAATTCAATGGTACCTCAATTGTTGGGTGCAGACCAAGCCAATACCGCCTTTACAGCCCTTTGCCAGTTGTTGATATGGCTCTTTTTTTCAGCTTCATCCATGGATGGAATGAATTGTCCTGAGACTTTCCATTGGGATGAAATCTCTTCTACACTGTTCCAAAAACCCACAGCCAGACCAGCAAGATAAGCGGCCCCAAGGGCTGTCGTTTCAATGACTTCAGGCCTCAACACCTTAACGGAAAGGATGTCAGACTGAAATTGCATCAGCAGGTCATTGACGGTGGCACCCCCATCCACCCTGAGTTCTGCAATAGGGAGCCCGGCATCGGATTCCATTGCTTTCAGCACATCATAGGTCTGGTAGGCAATACTTTCGAGTGTAGCCCTTGCAATATGTGCATCTGTGGTTCCACGGGTGATCCCAAATATGGTACCCCTGGCATAGGGATTCCAATGCGGCGCACCGAGTCCAGAAAAAGCAGGAACTACCACAACACCATCTGCACTGCTCACAGAAGTGGCCAGAGACTGAACTTCACTTGAATTGCGGATTATTTTCAAGCCATCCCTTAACCACTGCACAGCAGCACCGGCAATAAATACACTGCCTTCCAGGGCGTAGTTGGTAATACCATTTATTTGCCATGCCACGGTTGTAAGAAGATTGTTGTTTGACCTGACGGCCTTGGTACCGGTGTTCATCAACATGAAACAACCAGTGCCATAGGTATTTTTCACCATCCCAACTCCTGTACACATTTGGCCAAACAATGCAGACTGCTGGTCTCCTGCCATGCCCGCAACGGGCACTTCAGGCATGCCAATGGCTGATGCATATCCATACACTTCACTGTTGCTTTTCACTTCAGGAAGCACTGCCCTTGGGATGTTCAGCATTGCAAGCAATTCATCATCCCAATCCATTTTCCCAAGATCAAACATCATGGTGCGTGAGGCATTGCTTACGTCTGTTGCATGCACTTTCCCTTCGGTCAGTTTCCACAGCAGCCAGGTATCAACAGTTCCAAAAGCAAGTTCTCCTTTTTCAGCCCTTTCCCTTGCACCATCCACATTGTCCAGAATCCATTTCAGCTTGGTTCCAGAGAAATAAGCATCCACTACCAATCCTGTCTTTTCCTTGATGATCTCGGCTTTCCCCTCATCCCTTAATTTGTCACAAAACGCTGCTGTTCTCCTGTCTTGCCAAACAATGGCATTGTAAACAGGCAGCCCCGTCTGGCGATCCCACAACAAGGTGGTTTCCCTTTGGTTGGTGATACCAATGGCTGCCACTGCATCTGATTTTAACCCCAATTTGAGCATCGCCTCTTTGGCTACTGAAGCCTGACTGACCCATATTTCCATTGGGTCATGCTCCACCCAACCTGGTTGAGGAAAATGCTGGGTAAATTCTTTCTGGGCAACAGCGGCAATCGATCCATTGACGTCAAAAAGGATGGCTCGAGAACTGGTGGTTCCTTGATCGAGGGAGAGGATGTATTGGGTCATGGGAATGAGGGATGAGGGATAAGGGTTGAGGGGGTGATAAATCTTTGCCGTTCTAAATTAACAGAAAAAAACTACATCTCATCACTTACAAACCTTGAATGGCCTAAACCATTTTCCTTAAATTGCACCCGATGGAAAATTTCGTTGTATCAGCAAGAAAGTACAGGCCGCAACATTTCTCAACTGTGGTGGGGCAATCCCATATCACCACTACCCTGAAAAATGCGATCCTTCAACAACATCTTGCGCATGCATTTTTATTCTGCGGACCAAGGGGTGTGGGCAAAACAACCTGTGCCAGGATCCTGGCCAAAACCATCAACTGCGAAAATTTAGGGAAAGACGGAGAGGCCTGCGACAACTGCAATTCCTGTCAATCATTCAACAATGGCGCCTCTTTCAATATCCATGAACTGGATGCTGCCAGCAACAATTCGGTTGATGACATCCGTGACCTGATTGAACAGGTCCGCTTTGCTCCACAGGCAGGCAAATACAAGATATACATCATCGATGAGGTACACATGCTCAGTTCCAATGCATTCAATGCATTCCTCAAAACCCTGGAGGAGCCGCCTGCCCATGCGATTTTTATCCTTGCCACAACAGAAAAACACAAGATCCTCCCCACCATTCTTTCCAGGTGCCAGATTTTTGATTTCAAACGCATCACTCCTGCTGATATCGCTGCCCATTTGGATGAAATTGCCACAAAAGAAAACATCAAAGCCGAGCCAACAGCCCTCCATGTCATCGCCCAAAAAAGTGATGGTTGCATGCGCGATGCTTTGAGCATCCTGGACAAGATTGTTAGCTTCACCAACGCCAACCTTACCTACAGCAATACCCTCGAACACCTCAATTTGCTTGATGAAGATTATTTCTTCAAATTGCTTGACCTCCT
>CAITQQ010000322.1 GCA_903894575.1 uncultured bacterium | reverse complement strand
TTAAAATTTTTAGTCCCGCTTCCCTGAAATAATGCTTAATTTTTGACCCTAATTCGAGCACATGAATCAGAAGGACATCATCAGTTATGTGAAAAAACATCCCTCCGGAAAAGTGAAGATTGCCTATGCAGACATGGATGGCATTTTGAGGGGGAAATACATTTCAACTGCCAAGTTTTTAGGAAGTATTGAAAAAGGGACCAGTTTCTGTGATGTTATCATGGGATGGGATGCAGCAGATGTCTTGTATGACAAATCTACTGTCACTGGATGGCATACCGGCTACCCCGATAGCCCTGCCTCCATAGATCTCAACAGTTTCAGAAAAATCCCCTGGGAAAACGATCTCCCTTTCTTTCTTGGAGAACTCAATGACAACAAAGGAGGCCCATCCCCCGTTTGTCCAAGGCAGTTGCTCAAACAAGTCTTGAATCAAGCCTCAGACATGGGTTTCACACCCATGTTCGCCCAGGAGTTTGAATGGTTCAATTTTGAGGAAACCCCGCAATCCGCCAATGAAAAGGGATTCAGGGATTTAACCCCACTGACTCCAGGAATGTTTGGGTATTCTGTATTAAGGTCTACCCTCAAAAATCCTTTTTTCTCGGACCTTTTTGACCTGCTGACAAGGTTTGACATACCCATTGAGGGACTGCATACTGAAACCGGACCGGGCACCTATGAGGCTGCAATTGCCCATTCAGGCATTCTGGAAGCCGGAGACCGTGCTGTGTTGTTCAAGACTGCCGTGAAAGAAATTGCCTACAAACATGGTATCATGGCTACTTTCATGGCAAAGATCAATGAAAACCTACCCGGATGTGGTGGACATGTGCACCAGAGCCTTTGGGATAAAACAGCAAAAAAGAACCTGTTCTTTGACGGAAAAGACAACAACAATTTGAGTGATACTGCCAAAAGCTATATCGCTGGGCAACTGCATTGCATGCCCTATATACTTCCCATGTTTGCTCCTACAGTAAACAGTTATAAAAGGCTGGTTGAAGGTGCTTGGGCACCCACAACGCTGACCTGGGGCATAGACAACCGGACTACCGCATTGCGCATTCTGAATGGCAGCAACAATGCCTGCAGAATAGAAACGCGGGTGATTGGTTCAGATGTCAACCCATACCTGGCCATGGCAGCATGCCTTGCAGCAGGGCTTTACGGCATCAGGAAGAAAATGAAATTGAAGCAACCTGCTACCGCAGGAAACGGATACCGCGATTACTCCAATGGCAGCTTGCCACATACCTTGATTGATGCCACCCATCAAATGAAAACATCCCCGATCGCACAAGAACTATTCGAAAAAACATTTGTTGACCATTTTGTGCAAAGCCGCGACTGGGAATGGCGGCAACATCTAAAAGCCGTTACCGACTGGGAATACAAACGCTATTTTGAAATCATCTAAAGCATGAACATGTTTGATAAAATATACCAATATAATTTTCCGACAACCATCAGGTTCGGAGCTGGAGCAGTGGAAGAATTACCCGATTATCTTGTGAAGAACAACCTTAAATCACCTTTGATTGTTACTGACCCTGTTGTCTCATCTCTAGATTTTTTCAAGAAAATCATTACAGACATTAAAAGCAAACATATCGCTGTTGATGTTTTTGCTGACATCCACAAAAACCCAGTAAAATCTGATGTTTACAAAGGTGCGGATGCCTATGATCAATCAAAAAGTGATTGCATCATTGGCATTGGCGGTGGTGCTGCCATCGATGTGGCCAGAGCGATTGCATTGCGGATCAATCACCGCGAAGACCTTTTTGTATATGACGACCTGATTGGTGGAGATGTTTATGTTACCAATGAAGTTCCACACTTCATCACCATTCCAACCACTGCAGGAACGGGAAGCGAAGTCGGAAGATCGGCCATCATTGCTGACGATGAAACCCACCAGAAAAAAATATTGTTCTCGCCCAAATTGCTTGCAAAAATCATTTTTGCAGATCCCCTGCTGACCATGGAGCTTCCACCAGCAGTCACAGCAGCTACGGGAATGGATGCACTTACCCATAACATGGAAGCCTATATCGCCAAAATGCCGCACCCACTTTGTGAAGGTATTGCGCTGGAGGGTATTTCATTGATCAGCCAATCCATTGAAAAGGCTGTCAACAAACCTGATCTTGCATCCCGCTGCAACATGCTGATTGCATCACTCATGGGAGCTGTTGCATTACAGAAAGGGCTTGGCGTGGAGCATTCTCTGGCCCATCCCCTTTCATCATTGTTGG
>CAITQQ010000321.1 GCA_903894575.1 uncultured bacterium | reverse complement strand
TTTGTTAAACACAGGGACGACCTGACCTATATTTTAGATATGGTCAATGGGGAGCTTTCGGTTGGACATAGTTTCGTATTTGGCGGTGATTTTCCAGCCACTGATCGTTCTTCAGCAGCGGTTTTAGGGGCAGATTTGATAGCAGATCAGAATCGTTGGAAAATCAACAGGATTTTCACCACTGAAAGCTGGAATCCTAGTCTCTCCAGCCCATTGGACAGACCTGGTATGAAGGTGGAATCTGGATATTATCTTGTGGGTGTGAATGGTAAGGAACTGACAACTTCTGAAGATCCATATAAAATGCTGGCGGGTACGGCCGATGTTCAAACCGTATTGCATTTGAATAATAAACCTGTTTTTGATGGTTCATGGACCGAAACGGTTAAACCTTTACGCAATGAATTGAGTCTGCGTCAACGGAATTGGGTGGAAGACAATCGACGGTTGGTAGATAGCCTTTCCGGCGGAAAACTGGGCTATATTTGGGTGCCAAATACGGGTGGACCAGGTTTTGTGTCCTTTAATCGCTATTATTTTGCTCAGCAGGATAAACAAGGGGCGGTTATTGATGAACGATTTAATGGTGGCGGTTTATTAGATGATTACATGACGGACCTGATGACCCGTAGTCTTCGGGCAGCGATGACCAATGAAGTACCTGGTGGTAAGCCTATGAAGTTGCCGGCAGGGATTCTCGGACCAAAGGCCTTGTTGATCAATGAACTGGCAGGATCAGGAGGTGATTTCTTTCCCTGGGTTTTCCGTCACCGAAATGCAGGTCCATTAATTGGTGCACGTACCTGGGGTGGTCTCGTGAAGAGTTCCGTACATTATAGTCTGGTAGATGGAGGCGCTCTTACTGCTCCTGATAATAGTATTTTTGACCCAGCTGCCAATAAATGGATTGCTGAAAATGAAGGGGTTGCACCAGATATTGACGTGCGTCAGGACGCAAAATCTCTACAGCAAGGACGCGATCCACAATTGGAAAGGGCTGTTAAAGAGGTCTTGATGATGCTGGAAAAACAACCGGCAAAGGATATTAAAATTCCGCCTTATTCTAAACCGGCACAGACCAAACAATAATATATTTCCCCCGGCAGGCTATTGAGTGAGACTGCCTGCTGGGGGAAAATCCCTTCTTTATATGCACTAAAAGCGCGCTAAAAAAAAGAAAAAGTAATGAACAAAGACAATATTAGAAATGCTAAAACCTTTGACGAGTTATTAGACATTAAATATGGAAAAATAGGCTCTAAAAAACGAGACAACTTTGAAGAAAAAGCACAGTGTTTTGTCATTAGTGAAATATTGAAGGAAGCACGAAAAGAAGCAAATATGACCCAGAAATAACTTGCAGAGAAAGTTGGGACTAAAAAAAGTTATATTTCTCAACTGGAAAATGGCAAATGTGACATTCAACTTTGTACTAAATTTTGGCAATATAAAAATATTATGCCATATTTTTGAAACTTTATCTCATGAAATAAGGCAGATTTGATGTGAAAAAATATTCCCCCTCAAAACCCCTCGAAGATGCCCAGTCCAAACAGGGCAAAATCATATTTCACAGGATCGACCGGGTCCATTTCTCTCAGGCTTTCATCCAGGGCAGTAACGGCACGGGCATCATTTTGAAGGCGGTCGAGTAATCCCAGTTTGCGGGCCACATTGCCTGTGTGAATGTCTAATGGGCAGGAAAGTTGGGAGGTGTGCAGCGATGTCCAAATTCCCAGATCTACCCCGTTTTTGTCGTTCCTTACCATCCATCGCAAATACATGTAAGTACAGGTAATTAAGGTAGTTAATATTTGAAGCATATATAATTGATAATCAATTTAATATGATTTGATCACATTAAAAACCTTAAATCGTGAAAATTGGCATCTATTCAAGAATCCCTCAAGACAAAGACACCGTTTTGTTTAATCAAATAGAGAATGGATTAAAGTTTATGTGTCTGAATGGATATAATGGTTGTAAAGTATACCACGAAATTGTCTTAGAAGAATTTACTGACATATCAGAACGCATAGCAATTAATGAAATGGTACATGACGCAGAAATGGGTACCATTAATGCTGTGTATGTTGAAGATATAAAGTTATTCTCTCCTTTATCAATTAAAGCACTTCAGGTAATTATTTCATTACAAGAGCTTGGAATCAACGTGTATCACAGCAATGGTTACTTTGATGCCAATGATGAAAATATAAAAATCCTTAAAAAACAATTTGAAAATAATTGGCAGAGAATCCATGAAATAACAAAAGAGATGAATTTGGGTGAGTAATGGTTAGATAGGAAATCCCATCATTCGGTGGGGTTTCTACCACCCTATATATAGCCAATCGAACGTCAGGATAAATAATAAATGATATGAAACCAGTTATCGCATACTACAGAGCAAGTAAAACAGAGCAATTAAATTCAATTGAGGTTCAACGAAATCAGATGAGAGATTTTATCAAAAAATACGGAGATAACTATAAACTAGTGGCCGAGTATTCAGAATACCATACTGGGAAAGATAGAAAAAGAATAGAATTAGCTAAAGCAATTAAACATTGTTCCGAAGACAATTGTACACTTGCTTTCACTAAAATTGATAGGTTATCTAGATTAGCATCACAATTATTACAAATTCGAGATAGTGGATTGAATTTGATTTGTCTTGATATGCCAGAATTGAATACCCTAACCTTCGGAATTTTTGCAACTATTGCGCAACATGAAAGGGAACTAATTTCAAGTAGAACTAAGGCTGCATTAGCTATCGTTAAGAAGACTAAGAAGCTCGGCAATCCAAATGGTTGGAGGGATGTACAAATAAAAGCTCAAACGACCAGAAAAGAAGCAAGATTGATTTGGTTAGAGTCAAATGAATCAGATAGAGCAAAAGGTATTATCAACTTATTGATAAACAATGGGATTAAAAGTCTGAATGAAATTGCTCGCAATTTAAACTTCCAAAATATAAAAACTCAACGTGGTGGTAGGTGGCAAGCAAACTTGGTAAAAAAGTTTTTACTTGACAATGGTTATTCAGATTACTATTCTCTTAAAAATAAAGCTTAGATAATCCCATTGAATTTTTGGAAATAATCAAATAGAGCGTCCCTCACCAAGTCACTTTTGTTGCGTCTAGTTATTTCTGAGAGTCGATTGATACGAGTCCTCTCTGTTGAATCCAGTCTCAAAGTTAAGATCCCGTCCCGCAACTGCTTAGCATAAAACTTCTTGTAACGTAAATGTGCATTTTCCATAATTAAAATTTTGTTCTTACAATAAATATACACCTATGAGTCAAAAATCTAAAGCCTTAGGAATCCTAAACGAGCGAAGACTAGCTTTGCAAGAAAATATGGAAGCCTTCATAATTGAACGAGATCGTTTGAAGAGGAGATTAAATATTATTGTTGATCACATCCATGCCGCGGATGTTGAAATTGCAGCTATAGATATTCAATTAACTAGCCTCGCTAAAAAAGATTGCTTCGCAGTCAAAATTCACATAATTCATGGTGAACACATCACGAATAAACCTAGGTTAATGCTAGAAATAATTATCAAAAATCATCCGCCGATTTTTAAACTTATGAGTCATTTCGATGTGATTACATACTCTAATGGGAATAGTCCTACAGATAAAATGCAATTAAAATCCAGATTGATACAGGTAGTTGAAGAATGGCTTTCAAATGAACCATCGATCACAAAATTATTTAGCGATGGTGATGAAAAACTAGATGACGCACTGGAAAATTATCTAAATGATAGCTCATTCGAACGAAAAATCCGACGCGGTGCTACCTTTTTTCCAATCATGCCTCTAGATTGATCCAGAGCTCTATTTCCGCAGTAATCACGTTGTAAGAACGAAGAATAAAAAAGTATCTTTTTTTATCCTTCTAGCCATAATATTGCGCCTTGGCTTTACAAACTATTATTTCGATTTTTAGCGACAAGATCGGTACTATAAAAGCTATTTTAACCAAGCCTTTGGTAGGTCTCATCATAAATATCTCTTAGTTTTCTACCGTTAAATCTCCAATAAGGGCCTGACGCAAAATGATAATCATACACCTTTTCCAAGTGCAAGTTTACTGGCGATAGGTAAGCTGGTTTTAACCTAGTCCTTTCACCATGTGGAAGATAAGTGGCTCCCCTTACAGACGAAAGATGCAACTATAATTTGATGATTGAGTATGTGACTATCAGGAAATTAAAGGGTTAAACTTGGTGCAAGTTTGCAGTAAGTCAAATTATTAGGCTTCGTTGGATAATT
>CAITQQ010000320.1 GCA_903894575.1 uncultured bacterium | reverse complement strand
TTTTACAGGGAGCACTGGCGTTGGGCAGAAAATCATGGAGATGGCTGCCAAAAAACTGGTGCCGGTTACCCTTGAATTGGGTGGCAAAAGTCCTTGCATTGTTGATCGCTCTGCCAACCTTGCATATGCTGCCAAAAAAATTGTATGGAGCAAGCTGATGAATGCAGGTCAAACCTGCGTTGCACCAGACTATGTATTGGTGCACAATGCCGTCAAGGAGGAGCTGGTGTCCAAGATCAGGGATAATGTCAAGAACATGTTTGGTGAGGATCCGATGAAGAGTGAAGACTTTGGCAGGATCATCAACAACAAGCGGTTTAAAAAATTGACTCAGTACCTGGATCCGACCAAAATTGTCAGTGGCGGAGGAAGAAATGAGGCAGACCTCTCCATTGAACCCACCATCATTGAAAACATCAGTATCCAGGACCCTGTGATGCAAGAGGAAATTTTTGGTCCTATCCTTCCGGTAATTGGTTTTGATCATCAAGAGGAAGTGGTTGCATGGGTGGAGAAAAATCCTTTTCCACTTTCATTGTATATCTACGCTGAAGACCGTGCCGTACAGGAATTTTATTTGTCGAGGTTGCGTTTCGGCGGATCTTGTATCAATAACAGCCTGATTCATCTGGGTAATCCACACTTGCCATTTGGTGGTGTAGGGCCCAGCGGAACCGGCCAATACCATGGTAAGTTTGGTTTTGAAACATTCACCAGACCCAAGGCTGTCCTGCATTCCCGGTCATGGTTTGATATACCCCTGTTGTATGCCCCATTCAAAGGAAAGGTGGAATTGCTAAAGAAAGTTTTTAAATATACCTGATGAAAACAGCAGCAAAAATTGGCATTGCCGCATTGGTGGTAATGGTTACAGCATGGGCATGTTCATCATCCAAAATACAAGGCAAGATGAGTACAAGACAAAATATATTGAAATCAGTTTATCCTGCACTCACAGGCATCACCCGTTTTTTTGGAGTCAACAGCAGGGTGGTGCTGCCCGAAGAAAAGAAAGCGCCGGTTGTGTCCTTGTTTGACATTCCTTTTGAGACAATCTCCGGAGAGCAATCTTCTTTTACCGCCTACAAAGGGAAAAAGATTGTGATTGTGAATACAGCCAGTGATTGCGGTTATACGGGTCAGTATGAAGAACTACAATCTTTGTATGCCCAGGCAAAAGGGGACATCATCATCGTCGGCTTTCCTGCCAATGATTTCAAGGAGCAGGAAAAAGGAAGCAATGAAGAGATCGCTTCCTTTTGCAAAAAGAATTATGGTGTTGAGTTTCCCATTGCTGCCAAAGCAAGTGTTGTCAAGGGTAAAGAGCAGCATCCGGTTTTTGCTTGGCTTTCTGATCCCGCAAAAAATGGATGGAACAAGGAAGCGCCAGCATGGAATTTTTCAAAATACATCATTGATGAAGAGGGAAAATTGGTTGGGTATTTTGATCCAGGGGTCAGTCCTTTGGGGAAAGATTTTCTGAAAGCACTCAACATTTCAATTCCCTGATGCAAATGAAAATTCCTCAAGAACAATTGTTGGTTTTGGTGAATGAACAGGATGAGCCTGTTGGACTCATGGAGAAGATGGAAGTTCACAGGAAAGCTTTGTTGCACAGGGCTTTCAGCGTTTTTCTTTTCAACAGCAAAGGGGAAATGCTTTTGCAACGCCGTGCACTGGAGAAATACCACAGCGGTGGTTTGTGGACCAATACCTGCTGCAGTCATCCTTATCCGGATGAAACCCCCAGCCAGGCTGCCACAAGAAGGATGAGGGAAGAACTTGGTTTTGAAACTTCCGTGGATCCTGCTTTCAGCTTCATTTACAAAGCGGCATTGGACAATGAGCTCACCGAATACGAGTTTGATCATGTATTGGTTGGTCAATTCGATGGCCAGGTCTTTCCCAACAAGGATGAAGTGGTTGATTATTGTTACATGAACATGGACGAGCTCCGGGGAAAGATGGCGAATCATCCTGAGCATTATACTGAGTGGTTCAAGATTGCCTTTCCCATGCTGGAGGCATACCTGCACAAAAACAAGGCAACGAGCAATGAAAACCAGTAAGGCCATTGTTGTCGGTGCCGGCATCGGCGGCATTGCTACAGCCATAAGGCTTGCGGTAAAAGGGTTTGAGGTGGAGGTGCATGAAAAAAATGAGGTTGCTGGCGGCAAGTTGTACCTGATTGAAAAAGATGGATTTTGCTTTGACGCAGGCCCTTCTCTTTTTACCCAGCCCGCCAATGTGGAAGAATTGTTTTCATTGGCCGGAGAGGAGATCAAGAATTATTTTACCTACGAGTCAGTTCCCATTGCCTGCCGGTATTTTTTTGAAAATGGAAAAAAGCTGGATGCATTCACCAATCCTCAGGCATTTGCCAATGAAATGCAAGAAGCTGTGGGAGAGCCCGCTGAACATGTATTGCAGTATCTCCGTGATGCTGAGCAGGTCTATGAAAAAGTGGGAACCATTTTCTTAAACCATTCGCTTCACCAACGATCTACCTGGTTGCACAAGCGGGTGTTGGATGCCCTGCGTACGGTCAAGTTCCCTTATCTATTCAATACACTGGATGGTTTCAACCGGAGCAGGTTTGTTACCCCTGAAGCCGTGCAGGTCTTCAACAGGTTTGCAACATACAATGGCAGCAATCCTTATAGTGCACCTGGCATGTTGAGCCTGATCCCTCATCTTGAACAAAACCAGGGAACCTATTATCCGCATGGAGGTATGATCAATATTCCCAATGCATTGATTGCGTTGGCAGAAAAAAAAGGAGTACGCTTTGTATTGAACAGTACTGTTGAGCAAATTGTTACTGCAGCTGGAAAAGCAACAGGAATCATCGCAAACGGTAGGTTTATTGCAGCAGATGTTGTGATCAGCAATGTGGATGCTTATTTCACTTATAAGAAATTGCTTGGTGATGAACAGGGAGCAAAAAAGATATTGCGCAATGAAAGAAGCAGCAGCGCCCTGATTTTTTATTGGGGAATGAAAAGAGAATTTCCTGCATTGCACCTGCACAATATCTTGTTCAGCGCATCATATGAAAAGGAGTTCGACTGCCTTTTCAAAGAAAAGAAATTTCATAATGATCCAACCATCTATATCAATATCAGTTCCAAAATGGAAAAGGGAAGTGCCCCTGAGGGAAAGGAGAACTGGTTTGTGATGATCAATGCACCAGCCATGGAAGGGGCAGACTGGGAACTTGAAACCGCCAAGTCAAGGAAGAACATTGTGACGAAATTGAGCAGGATGTTGGGTGCAGATATTGAACAAGATATTCAGGTTGAAGAAGTATTGACTCCGCAAGGGATACAGGCGAGAACAGATTCTTACTTGGGGTCTTTGTATGGCACCAGTTCAAATTCAAAATGGGCGGCTTTTCTCAGGCATGCCAATTTCACTTCAGCGACAAGTGGATTGTATTTCACAGGAGGCAGTGTACATCCAGGAGGTGGCATTCCGCTCTGTTTGAAGAGTGCAGCCATTGTGAGCGACTTAATTGGTCATCCTGCATGAGTATTCGCAAACCATATTGGATGAAAAGCCCATTCCATTGGGCAATCTTTTTGGCGGTGCTGGTGCATTTTTCAGGTGCCATTGGCATTGCTTTTTTTAGCCCTGCCTTCTTCGTTCCATTCACGCCTGTCAATCTGTTCTTGATGTTGCTCTTGCTCATCCTTCATGAGCAGCCCATCAATTTCCGGTTCGTTCAGGCATTCTTCATGGCTGTTGTTGTCGGAATGACAACAGAGATGATAGGGGTCAATACAGGATTGCTTTTTGGCGACTATTCCTATGGGGAAGTTTTTGGCCGCAAGTTGTTTGGTGTGCCTGTTTTGATTGGGATCAATTGGTTTTGTGTTGTCTATGCTTCCAATGTTGTTGCCATTAAGTGTAGTGATAGAATAAAGGGAAAGCTATTCATTGCGCTGCTTGCTGCTGCGATTGCGACTGCTTTTGACTGGATCATGGAGCCTGTTGCCATGAAGCTTGGATTCTGGAATTGGAACGATGGCACAATACCATTGTTCAACTATATCAGCTGGTTTGTAATATCTTTTGCAGTTTCTATCGCATTTGGGTACTTGAAAATTCAGGCCAACAATAAGTTTGCTCCATATTTTCTGGTGATACAGGCCCTGTTTTTTCTTTTTCTGCGCTTTACTCTCTGAGGCCAATCATAATTACGCAAGGGCATTTTTTTGTTTAACTTGTATCGGTTTTTGATCACGAATCAATAAACTCTTGATACCTTAACCGCGTGTATATGAACCCGGCAATAAGTCCCACTTCTTTTCATGCCTCCATGTTACAGGCATGGTCTGCGTTTTCTGATGAGTTCATTGCCGTTTGGGATGATGGAGTCAAGGATGTATTGTATTTCAACAGTGCCTATGCACATTTTTTTGGCTATCTGAACCGGGAAGATTTTATCAGGGAATATTCATTTCTTGGCTTTAGAAAGCATCAGCTGGATAACGATGTTGCGGAATTGGTGTTGGCTACCATCAAGAGAAATGGACATTGGAGTGAAGAGGTATTGTTCAAAAAACGGGATGGAGATATTTTTTTGGGAAGACTTGATATCACCAGTTTCATTTTCGAAGGAAAGACATTCTATCTGCAACGGGTGATCAATATTGATACCCAAAGGATTTTCTCTGAAAACCTTTTCAGGGAGATCAAGAAATTTGAAGCCTTGTTTCAATATGCCACCTTGCCAATTTTATTGGTGAACAAAGAAGGAGGAATTATTTTGGCCAATGAACAAGCGACAATCCTCTTTGAATATCCATTGGAAAAAATCACCAAACTAAAAGTTGAAGACCTTATTCCTGAAAGATTCAAGGATCGCCACCACGGGCATCGGGCTGATTATGCCAATCATAGGGAGAACAGGCCCATGGGGCGTGGCATGGAATTGCTCGCAGTGAAGCAAAGTGGGAAGGAGTTTCCTGTGGAGATAAGCCTTGGGCATTACATGATTGATCAAGAGCCCTATGTGATTGCATTTATCATTGACATCACCAAGCGGATGGAAACAGAACATACGCTGAGAAGACAGAAAGAAGAAGTCGAAAAAGTAAACCTTGAAATTGAAAAACTGAATGAAGCGCTTGAGCAGAAGGTGGAGGAACGTACCCAAAAGCTTACTGAAGCATTGAGCAAGGAAAGGGAGTTGAGCGATCTTAAATCAAGGTTTGTTTCTATGGCATCGCATGAGTTCAGGACTCCGTTGAGTACCATCCTGTCATCAGTTTCCCTCATAGGAAAATATACTGAATCGATGGAACAGGATAAACGCGATAAGCATATCCTGAGGATCCGTTCGGCAGTCAGCAATCTTACCGATATCTTGAATGAATTTCTATCCCTTGGAAGAATTGAAGAAGGAAAAGTTCAATTGCATTTTACTGATTTCAACCTGAAAGAACAACTGCAGTTGATTTTGAGTGAAATCTATCCCATTCTTAAAGAGCAGCAGCAGATACGCTATGTGCATGAAGGAAATTCACACGCGAATCTTGACCTTTCGCTGATCAGGAATATCCTCATCAACCTGGTGTCCAATGCCATCAAATTTTCACCAGCCCAGTCAATGATTGATGTGAACAGCTTCATTGATAAAGAGCATATCGTGATTACTGTCAAAGACGAAGGGCTGGGTATTCCTGAGGAAGACAAAAAGCATCTTTTTGAAAGATTTTTCAGGGCAAACAATGTAACCAATATTCAGGGTACAGGCCTGGGTCTACATATTGTTGCTAAATATGTAGAGCTCATGGGCGGTACCATTTCCGTAGACAGCGAACTTGAAAAAGGAACCCTATTCACCTTAAAATTTAACGCATGAACACCATTCTATTGATTGAAGACAACCACGAGATCAGGGAAAACACAGCAGAAATTCTTGAGCTGGCCAATTACAATGTCATTACCGCTGAAAACGGGAAAGACGGCGTGGAGAAGGCGATTGCATCCAAGCCAGATGTAATCATTTGTGATATCATGATGCCCGTACTGGACGGCTATGGTGTATTGCACATGCTCAACAAGAATGAAGACCTGAAGGATGTGCCCTTTATTTTCCTTACTGCAAAAGCAGAGCGATCTGATTTCAGGAAAGGGATGGAAATGGGAGCAGATGATTATGTAACCAAGCCATTCACTGAAATTGAATTGCTGAATGCCATTGAGCAACGCCTGAAGAAAGTGAGCATCCTGCGAAAGAAATATGAATCAGGTCAGGACGGGATCAGAAATTTGCTTCAGGACATTGGCAAGCAGGACGTCTGGGAAGAACTTTCAAGTGGCAGGAATACAAATATCTACAAGAAAAAACATGTGATCTATAGTGAGGGCAACCATCCCAACCGTTTGTTTCATATCAAAAAAGGGAAGGTGAAACTCTATAAATCCAATGATGACGGAAAGGACCTTACCGTCGGGCTTTTTGGCGAAGGTGATTATTTTGGTTACATGGCACTGCTTGAAAATTCTGTTTACCATGAAACCGCTGAGGCCATGGAGGATGCAGAAATTGCCATGATCCCAAGAGAAGAGTTTGATGCGCTGATCAAGGAAAATCCTGTGGTGATGAAAAAGTTTTTGCAGATCCTGGCGGGAAATGTAACCGAGAAAGAAAATCAATTGCTTGGATTGGCCTACAACTCCCTGCGCAAGAGGGTTGCAGATGCACTGATCATGTTGCGCCACAAATTCGGAGAAGGCCAAACTCCATTCTCCATTCATATTTCAAGGGAGGATCTTGCCAATATTGCAGGAACGGCCACTGAATCCCTGATCAGGACCTTGAGCGATTTCAGGGCAGAAAAGCTGATTGATATCAAAGACGGAAATATCGTTTTGCTGAATGAGAAAAAACTGGAAGGATTGTACAATTGATCCTCAGGAAAGATATTGATGACTAATTTTTTCCATTGATCGGAAGGGAAGAAAGATAGGTATTGTAATCCTGCTTGATCAAGGCATGGTCATGCTCAATGAATTCCATTTGTTCCCTGATTTTTTTATGTGTTTTCTTGATTTCTATGCTTATGGTTGAACCTGGCTTTGATTTCAGTTCCTTCCATTTGCTTGCCTGGCCTGTCAGGACATGAAGCATGTGGTCGTATAAATCATCCTTGGTGAGGAACCTGTTTTGGTATTGCTCTGCCATTCCGAGGCTTTCCTTGTTAGTTATCTGGTCAATGATTTCCGACAGCCTGTTTTTCATGTGGGTATTCTCCTGGTGCAGGTACTCAATGAGCCTGATCCAAGAGGAGTTTTCAAAAATATATTGTTTGGCGAGGCTACTGATCATTTTGTTTTTAACCATCATAGGGACAGTTTAAAATAAATATCCCCCCTCTGCACTTGCAGAAGGGGGGAGTGTCAAATCAGTGTACACTGATCTTTTGGGGTACTGTCTTTTTTGCTTCCTCTTTTTTGGGTAGCAATAGTTTCAGTTCACCATTGACATAGTTGGCATCGATTTTTTCCTGGACAATGTTTTCAGGCAGGGAAAAAGACCTGCAGAAAGAGGAATAACTGTATTCTCTTCTGGTGAAAGATTCATCTTTCTCTTCCTTTTTTTCATCTTGTTCAGCACTGATGGTAATCATTGATCCATTGACATCGATTGTAAAGTCACTCTTCTGTAAGCCAGGAGCGGCCAGTGTAATTTCATAGTTCTTCTCAGTTTCTTTTACGTTTACGGCTGGTGTCTGGTTGGAAAATGGCCATTTTTCATCCACCCATTCATTCCAGGGTTTCATGACATCTTCCAAGAGTGAAGGTCTTAGCAGTGATGATCTTAAGAGGGATCTTCCATTTCCTAACATGGTAGTATTTTTTTAAGTTGATGAATAATATCACATGACAAATCTAATTTTCATTGCATGCACCTTGAATAATGATGGTCACCAATAAAACTGACTCTCATCATTCAGTTACATAAAGCGTTTTAACTTTATAAGGTATTGGCCAGATAATTGAGGTAGTTGCATTTGAGGTCCAGGAACTGTCGTTCTGCATTCCGGATTCTTTCACGAAGGGCATTTTGGCTCAGCAGGGTATGAACCGGATACGAATTCCCCCTTTTTTCACTGGCCAAAAAATCCTGTTGCTTGGCCAATTCTTCCTTGATGTTCGTCATGCATGTTTCCTGGGCTTGCATTTCACTTTTCAGGTGGTTTACATTTGAAGTGATTTCGTCATCCTGGAATTTTTTCCCTTCAAAGATGGATGAAATCATTCTTTGAAGATTGGGGATTTCTTTTTTTTGTCTGGTGATCATGTCATCCCAGGCATCATTTTCCTTCATGAAAAGCTCGAGAATTCTTCCGTTCATATGGCCTTTTTTAATGTTTGATACAAAATTCAAACATTGTAAGTCCATATTTTATGATGGGAAATCTCCAAAAACATGACAAAAATCATCTCTTTTCGCCCAGTATCCAGCTTGGTTTTTTTGCCGTATGGATTAAACCGTATTTGTATATGCAGGTTTTGATCAGCGTGATGGCTTCTTCGATGGAGTCGGTGACGAGAAAAAGCTCCATGTCTTCCTTGGAGATGGTGTTGAAATGTTTCATTTTCTCGATATGCTCGAGCATTTCCTTGTGGTAATCTTTGCAGAAGATGATGACGGGGAAGTCTTGTATCTTTTTTGTCTGGATCAGGGTCATGGCTTCAAAGAGTTCATCCAGTGTTCCAAACCCTCCTGGCATGATCACGAAGGCATAGGAGTATTTGATCAGCAGTGTTTTTCTCACAAAGAAATACCGGATGTTCACCCATTTGTCGAGGTAGGGATTGGGTTCCTGTTCCATGGGCAACAGGATATTGCAGCCTACAGACTTCCCTCCCACATCCTTGGCCCCCCGGTTGGCTGCTTCCATCAACCCTGGCCCACCTCCGGTCAGGATGGTAAAGCCCAGTTTGGCGGCCTCTGCCGAAAACCTTCTGGTCAGGTCATAGTATTGGCTGTCTTCCTTGAACCTGGCTGAGCCGAATACCGTGACACAGGGGCCTGTGAAATGCAATGCACGAAATCCTCTTACGAATTCAAGACAGACCTTGATGACAAATTTGAAATCAACCCACCTGGATCTTGGGCCTTCCAGGAATTGTATTTCTTGTTGTTGTTTTGACATAGAGAAGGTTTAGGGATGAACAGTAAAGGCTCTTCCTAAAAATACGACAAATACAATCATTGCTTTTCAAGGGATGATAAACATCATTTTGAATACTAAATAAATTAGTATAGTATTGCTAAATAAATTAGTATATATGGATGGCGAACTTTACCAGGGAGTTGCATACAGCGGCTCCAAAGACTATACGCAGCAACAGGTCAAAACAGCGAATGCCACAGGGTTTGGGGCTGCCGCAGACGACTACGCAGAGCGGGGGATTGACCTCAATGAACAACTGATCCGCAACAAGCCTGCCACTTTTTTCATGCGGGTCCGTGGAGAAGCCATGGTTGGTGCTGGAATTTTTGACGGCGATACCGTGATTGTTGATCGCAGCATCAAACCCGTGAGCGGCAAAATTGTGATTGCCGTACTGAATGGGGACATGCTGATCAGGCGATTTGAAAAAGGCTTCAATACAATGCGGCTTGTGCCGGAAACCAATCGCCTCGCACCGATTGATATAGATCCTTATGCTGAGTTCAGCATTTGGGGAGTAGTTACTTACGTAATACATCAGGTGTAAGCATGTTCGCCATCGTTGATTGCAACAGTTTCTATTGTTCCTGCGAAAGGTTGTTCAAGCCCCATTTGAACAGCAAGCCTGTTGTTGTGCTCAGCAACAACGACGGCTGTATCATTTCCCGTACGGACGAGGCAAAAAAGGCAGGGATTGCCATGGGTGTTCCGCTGTTTGAAAGCAGGGAGCTGATCCGCACCCAGGGCATTGCGGTATTTTCATCCAACTATCATTTGTATGGCGACATGAGCATGCGGGTCATGGATACGCTGCGCCTGCTGGCAGATGATTCCACGTATCGCTGTGTGGAAGTGTATTCAGTTGATGAGGCATTCATCAATCTCTCACATCTCCCTATCCATGCCCTGCAGGGCTTTGCGGAGCGTTTGCGGGATGTGGTGGTGCAGTGGACGGGCATTCCGGTATCGGTGGGGATTGCGCCTTCAAAAGTATTGAGCAAGGTGGCCAACCGCCTTGCCAAAAAAGATAAATTGAAGAGCCATTGTGTGATGGTATTGAATACGGCAGACAAGTTGCAGGAGGCTTTGGAGATGACCGACGTGTCTGATCTCTGGGGCATTGGCCGTAAATATGCACGCAAGCTCAAGGATCTTTATGGGATCAATACCGCCTGGCAGTTGCGGCATATGCCGGAAGAGTGGGCCAGAAAAAACCTCGGTGGCGTGGTGGGCGTTCGCATGATCAGGGAGCTGAATGGTGTGTCTTGCATTCAAATGAAGGATCCACTGGAGAAGAAAAAAATGATTGCCACCACACGCATGTTTGGCAAGCCCGTCTATGAACTGAAGGAGCTCAAAGAGGCAGTGGCCACCTATGTTTCAAGGGCTGCAGAGAAGCTGCGCAGGCAATATGGTGCTGCATCTTCCATTGATGTTTTTGTGGTGACGAACGGGCAGCAGGGTGGGCAGTATGCCTATGATCCCCAGCACCATCACCGGTATTTTACGCTGATGAAACCCACGTCTGATACTGCCGAACTCATCAGGGCAGCGCTGCCTTTGGTGGAATCCCTTTATCGAAAAGGAGCCAAGTATGCCAAAGCCGGTGTGATGCTGGGGGGTATTGTTCCGGATGATGCGTTGCAGGGCAATCTTTTTGATGCGCACACCAAGCAGCAGAACCGCGCCCTCATGCAGGCCCTGGACAATATCAATTTCAGCATGCGGGACGACATGGTAAAATTCGTTTCATCCGGCCTTACCCGCAATTGGAAGATGCGACAGGAGATGCGGAGCGGAAGGTATACCACGCGGTGGGATGAGTTACACGAGTTGAAATTGAAATGAAAGCTGGGATGCGTTATGCGCATTGAAACTTAACCGAAGATGCTAGACCAGAATCCTTTTTTCACTTCCTTCTTTTCCATTTTGGCAATGCGGTACCTTGTTTGAAAGGCCTGTGAATCTTCCGGCCCCAGTTCAATCAATCCCATTTTGTTGTTGAAGGAATCGGGAGGGGAACTGAGGTTTTCAATGGCGATGCTTTTTCTGTGGTCTGGCGTATAAACCTGGAGATAGGGATAGGCGCGGTCGGGGTAAATATAGAGTTCAAGACCAAGTTGTTCATCAGACAGGGTGCAGTGTGGCATGGGTTCTTCCATGTCGAGCACAAAAGAATTGTCTAGAAAAACATCTTTAAGTTGCGCACCCTTGAACCATTTTTTGTTCCTGATCAATTTACCTGTAGGTACTAGTGAATCGTTGAACTCTACCTGCTTCTTTGCATTGATTTGCAGGGTTGCCGTATCGATGGTTTCACCGAGCTTGAAGTAGGGATGCCATCCATCAGACATGGGGATGGTTCTTCCGCTCCTGTTGTGAACAGTTGTGATGATGGTCAGTCTGCATCCACCTTCCAGCCTGTAGCGGATGTTCATGTCAAAAGCAAAAGGATAGCCAGGATCAGTGCCTTTGTAACGGTAGAGGAATTTGCATTCGCACATAAAGGCCGATGCTTCTGCGATGGCAATTTCATGCTGAACATCATAGAGCAAACCATGG
>CAITQQ010000319.1 GCA_903894575.1 uncultured bacterium | reverse complement strand
AATCTCAACAGATAAGTGTTTGGCCAATTGAGGAACCCTTGTCCATTTGTTGTTTTTCCAAATATCCATGGATGCAGATGTGGATAATTTCACGAGTGAATCGTTCAGTGTAAATGCACTCTTAATATTTTGTTGGGATTGATTGGTAAATGCAACAAACAGTGTATCCAGTTTTCTTGCAGATACATAATTGAGCTCTACATTATCGGTTTGAAGCAGGTTGCCGGGCATCCAAAGTTTGACATTGTTTGCCGAATAAAATTTACCATTTCGTGCACCATACATTTTACTTTGCAGGTAAGCATAGCCCTCAATATACTCAGCAGGGAAATCAATGGCGCCCTTGCTGCGGATAAATACATCAGATACCAGATAGTCCAATAACATAGAAGCCATGGGTAGAATATGGTTGTAGTGAAATGAGTTCACGCTCTGATCCAGATGTTTGTGAAAAGGAAAGTCAACATTTTCGTATGCAGTTGTTCTTTCAGTATTGATATGATAACCCGGAAAGCTTTTATAGCGTCCGATAACTGCGTCTTTGGCAACATTCAAAAGAAAGCTATCATTTGCGTAGTATCCTAAACGGAGCATCCAAGGTGCAAAATTGGTCATGAAGATTCCCCGATGACCTGTAGATGTCCCAGAAGATTCTGGAGTAAGGCCAATTTCAGAAAGGCGCCAAGCCGGAACTTTTTCCTCCGGATAATACATTTGCTTGTGCCCTTTTGCTTTTAGATACCAGTAAAATGGAGCCTTCCCATCCTTGTTTACGGTAACCAGGCTATCGGGTATGGCGGGTACCATCCATATGAACTGGGTATAATTGCGGGCCCCTTCAACTGCCGCATCCAGGAAAGATCTCTCTTTTGTTATCTCGTACAGTTGTATGAGTTCAATCCATCGGTTGGTATAGGCTGGCCAAAAGAAGAACCCGCCTGCAAATGGATCTGTAAAATCAGATTGTGCTGTGTTGACTCTTGTTTGTACGTAGACAGACGCTTTGGCAATGGCTGTTTTTAAGTAAGCAGAATCGCCTGTTGTTCTAAACAAGTGCATGGCATTGATCCAGCTATTCCCTTTTTCTTCTACATCAAGGTTCCTGGTTCTGGCGTTTGCGTATTCCTTTTTCATGAATTGTAAAAGAAAAGGATTTTGCTTTCCTAAAACTGTGTAGAGTGCGCCCAGTTCTGACAGAGGGGCAACTGGTCCTTTCAATCTCCGTGATGGGTTCTGTATCTTTTGTGTACTGTCCAGGCTGAAAAGAAATTTCTCTCTTGAAAGCATGTATTCTATTTGAGGGTAAGCCCTTTTCTCAAACATATTGACATCGTCTCGCACAATGGCCAGCTCGAGCGGATTGAGGCTGGATACGTTTTTGACTGCACCGGGCACGTCTGTAGCATAAGCATATCCTTTTAAACTATCAACGTACCAGGTATATGATGACATGGAATAGTCTACGATATTGTCGAGTGTTTTGTTCAATGTGCTGATGGCATTGCTGCGGTAGTCTTTGAAACCAAATATTTTACGGGCGATGCTCTCATAAGTACGGTTGATGGTCTGTGGTTCAACGACCAAATGCAGTTCAAAACGGAATGGCTCACCTGCATTCATTTTTGATTTGTATCCTCCCGGAATCGGTGCATATACACTGGGTTGTATATTTTTTTGGGAATTTATCAGGCCAATGCCGAATTGGCTGTTTGCCAAAACAGGTAACGGTTGAAAAGGGATGGCGTCCGGTGATGCCATTACACCAATCGTATTTTTTCCGTCAAATACCATTGTGGTTGGAAGGGTGGCCATGAATGCTGGAGTTAGAAAAGCATTTTCTGGAATCCTTTTTTCTTGCCAGATCAATGGCTGCCAAATGCCTGCTGCATTCTCTTTTGTAAGAGAGGGAGCGCCCGTATATCCTATACTGAAATATCCTTGAACCAATGGTTGTAACTCATATTGTAAAATGGGGTAGGGCTTTGCTTTTTTTAAAACATAGGCTTTGAAAAGAAATTTTGACGAAGCGGGAAATTCAAAGAAGGTAGTGTCGCCTGCATGTCGAACTCGGTTTGCTATTATGCTAGTTGACTCACCTACATTGTATATGGCTCCCGTCCGTTTCTCAGCCGCCTTTCTTAAAATCCGATCATCGAAACCATCTCCAGCTGTTTCCTTGCCAATGGGTTTTTGTACAAAATCAGCCTTGCTGCTATCCTTCACTTTCCATGTCAAAACGTTGTAAGAAAGATTTTTGATATTCATTGGTTTCAGCATCATATCAGGATCGGTGGCATTGTACAACACGGTGAAGGTGGGTGTAAATGAATAATTGGTATTTCCTGATTGTATTTGAATTGTACTGTTTTCAATTTTTACGGATAATTGACCTTTAGCAGAAATTCCAACTGACAGTTGGATTAGGAGGAAGAGGTAAAAGGACTTTCTCATGTTATTCATAATTATTTCTATGTCGTGACAGTCTAAATTTAGTATATAAATCAATCTTTTAGGGCATAAAAAAACCACCATAACAGCTGTTACAGTGGTTTTCGTGACCCCGTCAGGATTCAAACCTGAAACCTTTTGATCCGTAGTCAAATGCTCTATTCAATTGAGCTACGGGGCCGATTTGGGGTGCAAATATACGATTTTTACAAATTAAACAGACACCAATTGGTATTGTATTTGAATAATTCCCAATTTATTCAGGATGCGCATGATAAAAAATGTTGGGTCCCACTCATATTTTTTGACAGCAAACTTCGCAGACTTGGGGAAATAATGGTGGTTGTTCTGGAACAGTTCACCCAAAAGAAAAATACCCCAGCGCTCAGAATTCTTTGATTGATCACCGTTGTCAAAATTAGAGTAGCCATATTTGTGACCAACCCAGTTGACAATAGCACCCTGAACAGGCCCCATCAGGGCATGAATGGGAAGCAAAAGGTACCAATACCAGGCAGGGGCAAAGGCGACGTAAAAAGCAGCATAAGCAGCAATCCACAGCACCCTGGTGAGCAGGCTGTCGCCAATTTTATCCATTTTGCTCCATATTGGAAGATAGTCTTTGGTGAACTCGGCATCAGGAACGTTTTTGCCTACAAGAAAGGCATTGTAAATGTTCCTGGTATGCATCATCATTTCCCAGACATCTTTGAAAAAATGAGGAGAGTGGGGGTCTTTTTCTGTGTCGCTATAGGCATGGTGCATCCTGTGCATCACAGCATATGCTCGTGGCACCAGGTAACTGGATCCTTGGAAAAACCAGGTTAAAAAGTAGAATGTTTTTTCCCAAAATGGACTGGTCAGGTACATTTTATGGGAAGCATACCTGTGCAGAAAGAAAGTATGAAAGAACAATGACGAAAACCAATGAATAAAGAAAAATAGAAGAATTGCTACCATCTAATGTTGATTGAAAAATTGAACAAGCAAGTTAGTGCATGCATGCTTGCCTTCATTTTTTGTTGAACCTATTTCACAAGATTTTAATCAATAATAAAATCTCATGAAAGCTTCCAATGCGGCATATTGTGGAAGACCAAGCTGATCAAACAACTGGGAGGTATCCGCATTGCGGTCTTCAGCCCTTTGCCAAAACTCCCTGCTGTCAGTTCCCTGGAAAACGACCCCATCCTTTTGGGATTGGTGAATAAAGATGCCATTGCGTTTTTGAAGAACCTGATCAGGGCTCATGGGAATGGCCATGTCGATGTCCCACATGTCCCACTCGGCCCATGCACCACGATAAAGCCAAAGATTGCAATCGGCAACAGATTCATCTCCTTCAGCTTTTAACCGTTGAAGTGCTGCATACATCACATCGAAGCAGACTTTGTGGGTTCCATGAGGATCAGCAAAATCTCCTGCAGCAAAAATCTGGTGTGGCTTGATTTTACGGATCAGGTCCATGTGTATTTGAACATCCTCGTCAGTAGGTGCATTTTTTTCAATCAATCCGGTTTCATAGAAGGGGAGGTTCATGAAATGCATGTTCTCGTCTTTGACTCCCACATACCTGCATGTTGCCCTTGCTTCTGTTCTGCGGATCATGCCTTTTATGCTCCTGATTTCTGGTGTATCTTTTTGATACTGGGTTTTTGTTTTGATAAATCCTGCTGCATCCTTCCAAATGTTTCCCGCCCTGCTCTTGTCAATCTCAAAATAACTGTCAAATTCAACTGCAAAATCGATTTGGCGCATGACAAACTCATCGCTCACTGCAATATTTCCGGAGGTCTGATACCCAACATGAACATCATGTCCCTGTTGAACCAAACGCATAAAAGTTCCTCCCATAGAAATGATATCATCGTCTGGGTGAGGGGAGAAGATGATGACCCTTTTTGAGGTTGGATATCTTCTTTCCGGGTGCCTTGGAACATCTTCCATGGGTTTACCGCCAGGCCAGCCGGTGATGGTGTCCCTGAGTCCGTTGAATACCCGAAGGTTCACTTCTGAAACGGGGCCATGGTTTTCGAGAAGATCGGCCAGGCCTTCGTTCAAATAGTCTTCTCTGGTCAGCATCAGCAATGGTTTCCCCAATGCAATGGCCATACCGCAGACCGCTTTCCGGATTGTTTTTTCTGTCCATTCTATATGGCCTGCAAGCCAGGGAGCTTTGAACCTTGTGAGTTCCTGAGAGGATGCTTCGTCAAGGAAAAACATGCAGTTATGGTGTTCCTGCAAGTAGGACGCAGGAACATTATCAGTGATTTGTCCTTCAATGGAGTCTGCAACAATGGGGGCTTTGCTTTCACCGAATGCCATGAGGATGATCCTTTTGGCGTATAGGATCGAAGCAATCCCCATGGTTACGGCAAGCCGGGGAACCTGGGAAATATTTTCAAATTCATAGGCATTGGCAAGGCGAGTGCTGTTGTCCAATGCGGCAATCCTGGTGAAAGAATTCCTGCTGGATCCAGGTTCATTGAACCCGATGTGGCCATTGACACCTATCCCAAGAATCTGAATGTCAATTCCGCCTGCATCAATAATTGCTTTTTCGTATTCATCGGCATAGGAATGGATGTTGGCTCTATCGATGGTGCCATCAGGGATGTGGACATTCTTAGGGTCAATGTCTACATGTGAGAAAAGAAAACTGTTCATGAACCTGTGGTAACTCTGCGCTGCATCAGGTTTCATCGGGTAATACTCATCCAGGTTGAAACTGATGACATTTTTAAAACTCAATCCCTCTTCCCTGTGAAGCCTTACCAGCTCTGCGTAAAGAGTTTTTGGTGTAGATCCTGTTGCCATGCCAAGGACACAATGCTGTCCTGCTGCTGCCCTTTCTCTGATGAGTTTGGCGATTTCAGCGGCAATGAATTGTGTTGCCTTTTTAGCATTTTCATGGATAGAAATGGGAATTTTCTCAAATGAATCAATCATTGTTGGATTGTTATGGGTTTGGGTCGAAACGTAATACTTTCAAAAATAATTTAAAAATTCGAAGAATCAATTTGAATCAGGTTTTTCACATGCAATCATTGTAACCTGATTTCAAATATTTCAGGCCAAAGTTTACCAGTAATGAAGATTGTCTTATCCTTTTCATTATAGGCAATTCCATTGAGTACAGCGCCAGACTGCATTGCAGTAGATCCTTCTTTTTTGAGGTAACTGAGATCAACCCGGCTGTTTTTTTGAAGAAAATCCTGCAGGTTGATCATTCCTACTACATAACCACTATTCGGATCGATCTTAAGGATATAATCATATTGCCAGCGATTGGCATACACATATCCGTCAATGAATTCCAGTTCATTCAAATTGTTGACTGGACCCAATTGGTCTTTTACACTGACGATTTTCTTCAGTTTCAGTGTTTTGGGTTCAACAAAATAAAGTTTGTCTGATCCTTCGCTGATGATCAGGTTATTGTCGTCATGTGTAATGCCCCATCCTTCACCCGTCCAGGGCAATTGGCCAATAGGCTTGAAGTCTTTTGCCCCATACATGAAAACCAAGTGATTCTCCCAACTCAACTGGTAGATGGTATCATTAAAAACCGTCAGCCCTTCAGCAAAAATGAGGCTGTCCATTTTTTGGTTTTTTGAAATTTTACCTGAAGAGATTTCCACCCTGCGAAGGGTAGACCTTCCAAAAAGCCCGGTGCTCTCTAAAAAGTTGTTTTGATAGACCTCCAGCCCCTGGGTGAAAGCAGCTGTATCGTGAGGGTAGGAATTGATGACGGCATAAGACAGGTTTGCTGGCGATGCAATGGGATTTTCAACAGTGGGGGATTGATCCAGGTTATTTTCAGTATTTCCTCCACAGGAAAACAATAAAACAATCCATGCTGTCGTTAGTGATGCGTGTAGCCTCTTCATGCTTCAAATTTCCTGAATTTATCTTGATGTTCAAGTCAATTTGTTAAGTTCTGGATAAAATGGATTGATCAGGGGTTATAAAAATCATAAAATCTTCCTTGCAACTTGCATTTACCGATTTTAAATGCAAGTTTTACATCCAACATTATCCCGAAAGGGAATCCAATCCTTCGAAATACCCCAATAATTCAATCTCTTAAGAAAGACCTCATCACCAAACGGTAATTATGAGGCTTTTCATCCTATTTCTGTCTTTCATCAGCGTATTCAGTGTCAATGCACAACGCAATTGCACTTCAGCTCTACATACGGCTATGCCTGTTATTTCCAGCCAGAGCAATAGCATGTCCCCTGAAAAAATCATCACCATCCCCGTGGTGGTTCATGTAGTATATAACAATACTGCTGAAAACATCAGCGAAGCACAGATCATTTCCCAGATTACTTCGCTCAATGCAGACTTTGCAAAATCCAACAATGATTTTTCGAAAGTTCCTTCTGTTTTCGCCAAATTGGCTGCCAACACCAGCATCCGTTTTGAACTGGCCAAGACCGATCCCATGGGAAAGTCTACCACCGGAATCATTAGAAAGAAATCAACCAGAATGATGTGGACGGATGACGATAAGATCAAATACCTGGCCAATGGAGGCAGCACTACCTGGGATGCAAGATCATATTTGAATATTTGGGTTTGCAATACCGTTCCCGGGCTAACAGGCTACGCAAGTTTTCCAGGGGCCGACAGGGCTGTTGATGGCATTGTAATCCGGTATGATGCTTTTGGTTCTGTTGGTAAAGTGGTTGCTCCGTTTAATCTTGGAAGAACCCTCACCCATGAGGTGGGTCATTGGATGGGATTGAAACATCTCTGGGGAGATCAGCAGTGTGGAGATGATGGTATTGAGGATACCCCGAAACAGCGCAGCGGAAATTCAGGAACGCCAGTTTTCCCTAAAACCACTGCCTGTAACAGTACATCCGATGGTGAAATGTTCATGAACTTCATGGATTTTACCAATGATGCCAGCATGGGCATGTTTACTGCCGGACAAAAAACAGCCATGAGGACGCAGTTTGAAATCAATGGCAAGAGAAGCACCATACTCAATTCCAAAGCCCTTGCGCCTGCCTGGAACAACAACATGGAACCCGAGATCCTGACGGTAAACACCCGGGATATTGTTGTATACCCCAATCCTGTCCAGTCGGGAAATATCAAATTGCTTGTCAATACAAATCTTGGCAGCAACGGGAAAAATTATGCGATCATCTCCTCAAACGGTCAGATCGTCAAGACGGGTCATCTTTTGGAAATGGAGGAAGACATTAATGTGCAATCCCTTGCACCAGGCATCTACCAGATTCGCCTTACGGATATCGCTTCCAATTCATCTACCAAGTTTGTCAAGCAATAAATTTATTGTCCTCAGCTTTCTTTCCGCTGTACCTTTGCGCCCATGCAAAATTCACATCCTGCAATCGACAATCAATCCTTTTTGGATGGTCGGGTACTTTTAATGGATAAACCCCTTCAATGGACATCCTTTGACGTTGTCAAGAAAATTCGCATCCTGACCAGGGTGAGCAAAGTAGGCCATGCTGGAACGTTGGACCCACTGGCCACCGGCTTATTGATAGTCTGTACCGGAAAGTTTACCAAGAAGATCAATGAATACATGGCGGCAGAGAAAGAGTATTCAGGCAGTTTTACGCTGGGCTCTACCACGCCAACCTATGACTTGGAATCTGAACCGGTTTTCCAGTCAGAAACTCATCACTTGACCGAAGAAATCATCAAAAAGGCCACAGTTGCTTTTACCGGAGAAATCATGCAAATTCCTCCTGCCCATTCTGCCATCAAAAAAGGCGGTACACCAGCCTATGTTTTGGCCAGAAAAGGGAAGGAGGTTAAGATGGAACCTAGAAAAATCACGATTTCTGTATTTGAGATAACCAAGATCGAATTACCAAGAGTAGATTTTAGGGTTGTTTGCACTACAGGCACCTACATCAGAAGTCTTGCCTTTGATTTTGGAAATGCCCTAGGATGTGGAGCCTATCTTTCTGCACTGAGGCGTGACAGGATAGGGGATTTTACTGTTGATAATGCTATGGATATCAATCAGTTGACTGATATGGTCCTTGGAAGTACTTCAGATAAGATAATCTAATCCTTTTGCTGAACCTTCACG
Source organism: uncultured bacterium (assembly GCA_903894575.1). Lineage (GTDB taxonomy): Bacteria > Bacteroidota > Bacteroidia > Chitinophagales > Chitinophagaceae > Pollutibacter. The sequence goes on along the minus strand of CAITQQ010000319.1, from coordinate 9,108 downwards.
GTTCTTAATTGTTTGTTAATACTAATTGATAATTATATACCAATAACCGATAAATTTGCACCTTAAACTATCACTTATGCGTCTATTCAAGTCTTTTGTTTTGGTCGCCATCTCCTTTTTGGCTTCCTTGACCATCAACGCACAGGTAACAACAAGCTCAATGGCGGGAACGATTCGTTCCACTGCAGGAGAAGCCTTGTCTGGGGCCTCTGTTAAAGTAACCCATACGCCTACAGGAACTACCATCACAGCGGCTACATCTGCCACTGGAAGGTTCAATGTATCCAACATCCAACCTGGTGGTCCTTACACCGTAGAGGTTTCTTTTGTTGGTTACAAGGCTCAAACCAAAAAAGACATCTTCCTTGACCTGGGTGAAACCGGAAAGGTTGATTTTTCAATGGTCAGCAATAGCCAAGACCTGAAGGAAGTTGTTATCACCGGTTCAAAGGGAACACAGTTTGTGAACGGCGGTGTAGGAACTTCAATCGGCGCAGACAAATTGCAAAATCTCCCAACCGTTGGAAGAAATCTTACCGATTTCATCCGTCTTACTCCACAGGCCAAAACTACATTTGGTGGTGGTATATCCATTGCCGGTCAAAACAACCGTTACAACCAGATCATGTTTGATGGTGCTGTTAATAACGACGTATTTGGTCTTTCCGAGTCTGGAACCAATGGTGGCCAGACAGGGTCATCTCCCATCAGTATTGACGCTATTGAGTCATTCCAGGTGGGTGTTTCGCCTTATGACGTATCATTCGGTAACTTTACCGGTGGTTCTGTAAACGCCATCACCAAGAGTGGTACCAACAAAACCAAAGGATCTGCTTATTTCATCAACAGGAACCAGGATCTCACTGGAAAAACTCCTTCAGGTATAAAATCAGCAGCCACCAAGCTTCCAGATTTTCAGGCCAGCACTTTTGGTTTAACCCTTGGTGGTGCCCTTATCAAAAACAAATTGTTCTATTTCGTAAGTGCTGAATTCCAGCGTGATGAAAGGCCACAGCCTTTTGACGCTTCCACCTTTAGGACACCTCCTGGTGCAGCTTTCCAGGATTCAGTGAACCTGATTGTTGCCAAATTGAAAGGACTGGGTTATGATCCAGGGGCATACCTTGATATTCCAGATCTTTTGAACAGTGATAAAATTGCTGCCAAACTTACCTGGAACATCAATCCCAAGCACAGGTTGAATTTCTCTTACCGTTATGCAAACTCTCAGCGTTCTTTGACAAACGCCAGCACAAGCACAAGGGTAAACTTCTTCAACGCTGGCTATCTTATTCCAAGCAAAACAAACTCTGCTTCACTTGAGTTGAACAGCAGGTTCTCCAATAAGCTTTCCAACAAGTTGTTGGCCACATTCACCAACGTAATCGATGACCGTGACCCACTTGGAAAGGATTTTCCCCGTGTTACCCTGAACTCAGTGAACGGAACAAGCTATGTTTTTGGAACTGAAAACTTTTCTACCGGTAACCAGCTGAAGCAAAACAATACAGCAATTTATGATGAGCTTCGTTACACCACAGGAGACCACCAGATCAAGGTTGGTCTTGATGTTGAATACAGCAAGTCTTACAACCTTTTTGTTCGCGACAACTATGGTACTTACACATACAACTTTGTAAACCATTGGCTGCAAGACCTCAGGCCTGCACAATATTCAAGGTCTTTCTCTTTGGTGGACAACATCACTGGTGATGGTAGTGCAGCTGGTACAGCATTCAATACCCTCAGGGCTGGATTTTTTGTTGGTGATCAATGGCAGGTTTCAGACAAGTTCGAATTGAACTTTGGTCTTCGTTTCGATAATTTCGAATTCCTGACTACACCAAACGAAGACAAGTACTTCAACACCATGGCACTTCCCGTTATCTCCAAAAATTGGGATATGCAGGGAGCCCGTTCTGGTCAGCGCCCACAGCCACAGTTGAGCATGTCTCCCCGTATTGGCTTCACTTATCAAGCGGAAGAAAGCCTTAAGATCCGTGGTGGTATTGGTGCTTTCACTGGACGTGTTCCTTTGGTATGGCCTGGTGGTGTGTACAACAACACCGGTGTGAATGTTGGCGGTATCGCTTTGAACAATCCAAACATTACTTTCAGGGCTGATCCATTCAAGCAATACAATCCTTCAGATGTTGGTGTTACCGCAGCAACGCCTTCAGGTCAGATTGATTTGATCGCCAAAGACTTCAAACTTCCTAAGGTATTGAAGGCATCCCTTGGCTTTGACAAAAATTTTGGACAAGGATGGAAGTGGACCACGGATTTCCTTTTCCAAAAGAACATCAATGAGATCGTTTATTACAATGCATTCGCTGGACAAACCACCAAAAATGAGCTGGGTCAAGATGTTTACCTTGCCATCAATGGTACGTCAACCAGCTATACAAGGTTTGACTTTGATCCTGCTACCGCTGGTGTTCAAAACCCTTATTCAACAGGTATTTTCTTGATTGCCAATGGTAAGAAAGACAAAGGACTTTCCTATAACTTTACCACTGCCATCGACAAAAGCTTCAGCAAGGGATGGTCATTCAACCTGAGCTACGGCTATGGTGATTCTTATACACTGTTTGATGGTACAAGCTCTCAGAACAACTCACAGTGGAGGTATATCGAAACCAAGAACGGTAGGAACAATATTGCACTCAGCCGTTCAGATTTCGCTCAGCTTCACAGGTTCAGCAGCTTTGTTTCAAAGAAGTTCAGCTATGCCGACAAAAGGCTTGCCACAACTGTTAGCATGTTTTACAATGGTCAGTCTGGTTCACCATACTCTTATGTATATTCAAGGAGCATGATCTATGACCAAAATGGTGCTAATGGTGAGTCTACTGATCTGATCTATGTTCCCAAAGATCTTGCAGACTGGAGCAAATTTGCAGAGGCGTATACATCATCAGGTGTTACCTATACTGTTGCCCAACAATGGGATGCTTTTGATAAGTATATCACCAACGATAAATACCTGAACAAGAAAAGGGGTCAATTCGTAGACAGGAATGCTGCAGTTCTCCCTTGGAGCCACTTGTTGGATCTTAAGGTACAGCAGGACATCGTTCTTGGAAAAGGTGCCAATGAGCACAGGTTCTCTGTAATATTCGACATGTTCAACTTCACCAACTTCCTCAACAGGAACTGGGGCAGGGTAAACGCAACACCAGGTGTTGATGCTTATTCACTGGTTAGCATGGAAGGTTACAGGGTAACTGGTACAACCCTTACACCAAGGTTCACTTACAGGAACATGGTAAACCGTACAGCTGCTGATATCCTTGATATCCGCGGAAGCAACTATCTCTCTACCCGTTGGAGAGGTCAGTTCACTGTGAGGTATAATTTCTAATAGAACCTGAATCGCACAGATAGAAAAAGGCCGGGATTAATTCCCGGCCTTTTTATGTTCAACAAATTCTTGTGTTAATTTTCAATAGTCGCTGTTGGCTTGTTGCGTTTCTTGCGTTCGAACAACCTGTCAAACTCGGTCCTGAAGGATACATTCCCTCCGGTCCGGTCCCGTTTTCCAGAGGAAGACAGCATATCGAAACTGCTTCTGTAAAAGAAGGAAGTCCTGAACTTGCCATCCGGAGTAATTTTGTATTCAACATTGACGTCAGGGAGAAAAAGAAATGATTGGGAACTGCTGGAAAAAGTATTTCCTCCGGCTGCAGCAAAATTAAAATCACTGCCAAAGGTAATGATGAGCTTGTCGTCCAACATGGATTTGATAAACTGAAGGCTCACATTTTCCCTGAAATTATTCTGACCACTTCCGCTATTCCCAGAAGTGCCAGTGATGCCTGTCATGGTCCTTGAATAATTGAAATTTACATCAACCGAAGAGCCCAGGACTTTTGAGAAAAAATTTTGGACACTGCTGGCAAGAATACCATTGATAACACCGGAAATGGTGGTATTGATCAATTCACTATTGAGATTGCTGGAAACTACTGCCGCTTGTGGGGCAAAGCTCTTGAAAACGATCAGATAGGTTGATTGTTTGCTTACCTCCAAAGGGTCGCGGTTGATGTTTTTCAGTTTGCTGTCAATGGTGGCATTGTTCCTGGCCGTACTGTTCTGGGGGATGGCAATCTGAAAGGTAGGGTTGGGGCTTGACAAGGTTCCTGAGAGATTACACCGCACCTCCACATCACTGATTTCCCTCAGCACATCAGCGCTGACTCCAGAAACAGTTGAACTGCTGGGGTCTGTAAACAGGGTACTCATCCTTACTTTTTCGGCCAGGTAAAGCGCATCAATATTTATTTCAGCATTCAAGGGGTCTCCTGTCCAGCTGATATAGCTTCTGCCACCACCCAATAACTTGAAGGGTTTCTTGAATACATCCTGAAAATTGAAATTATAACTACCGCTTTCGATATTGTAGCGGCCAATCATGGACAGGTTCTCTTTGGTGCCGGTATGGATCTTCAGGTTGCCATTGCCTTGCCCTGAAATGACATCCCCCGTCAGTTCATCCAGAACAACATTCATTTTCAATAACGGTGAGGCCGTCAAATCGAGGTCTATGATCAGGTTGGTGATGGATTCTGAAGCCTTGGCTTTCATCTCATCTCCGTAAGATCTCCAGACGATATAATCCACGTCTGCAGCTTGTTTGCTGCTGGTACTGGTGAGGATATCAATGGTAGAGCTGTCAACGGGAGCACCGCTGACATTCATCCTGATTTCATTTTCTGGACCAGTAATGCTGAAATTGAATCTTGCAGTGGCCTTTCCATAAAAAAGGTTGTTATCCGTTCTTCCAGTATTGAGCACCAGCAATTTTTTGGATGTAGCACTGATGTTATACCTGAAATCCCTGAAGAAATGATGGTCTAGGTTTCCTTTTACAGTGGCCAAATTGCCATTGACATCTTTGAGTTGGATGGTTCCCAGGTTGATCTTTCCAGGGGAAAATTCAATGACAGGATCTGCAAGCGTATAACTGCATTGGGTATAGGCCACTGTAACTTTTGCATTGGATACTTTTACCGCACCTGTAAAATCGGGTTCTTTGAGGTTTCCGGAGATGCGCAGTTTGCCATTTCCCAAACCCTCCATCTGACTGAAAACAACACCGAGGTAGGGTTGGAGCAGGGATAGTTTGACGTTCACAACATCAATATCAGTTTCAATCTGTTGCTGGCTGCTGTCTTTCAAGTCTAATTTGCCTTTGACCCCAAATTGATAGTTGGGGTTGTCAGATTCCAGGAAATAGCTGGCGCGTTTTTCTTTGCTGTCCCAAAATGCGTTGATGGATGTCAGGCCGATAGAGTCATTTTCAAACCTTGTTTTATCTGTCTGTGCGTTGAGGTAAAGTTTGAGGTTGTTGAATGGGTCTTCAATTGTCAAGTCTCCGGAGGTGATACCCTGGATCCTCGGCTCCTTCAGTACAAATGGGAGAAGCTCGCCCAGGTTCACTTTGTCAAGTGTAAGGATGATGGTCTGTTCCCTGTCAGCAGCGGGTGGGAGGGTAATCAAACCGATTGATTGCTCCCCATTGGTTAGCCTGAAATTGCTGGCGTCAAATTTAGCTTTGCTGATCAACACCTCACCATCCTTCTCAATGTTCCATGTTTTTTCATTGAACACGAGTGAAGAGGGATTGAAATGAACCAGGATGCCGTCTTTCAGGTTGTTGACAGATGCAGAAAGTTTGGCCCCGTATTGGGATGATTCAGAAAAAGTATTGATGTCAACCACAGAAACATCCCTGGAAGACCTGATCCGGATTTCATTGTTGGGAAAAAACAGGCTGTCGTTGAAAACCACCGAACTTGTTTTGGAGGCTATCACCAGGCTGTCTGCTCCGCCTGCAGCGTTCATTTCAAAATCATAGACCGACAGGTTTTTATAGACAAGTTTTGGGATGGTTGCCGTTAGGCCAAAATGTTTGTTCTTGGTATCGATGGTGCCTTCAATATTGCTGTAATTCAAGCCACTCACACCAAGGTCAAGGATCTGTAAGAGAGAAGTAGCATTTTTAAGCTCGAAGCTGAAAAAAAGGTCCTGATCTTTTTTTGGGGGTGCAGATTTTTTGAAATAGAGGGGATGGTAGCTGCTGAAATATTGGTTAAAAGTAGCTGGTAGTTCTGCAAATTCAAAGTGCCCCTGCATCTTGGCATCAATATCCTTTCCAACCAAGGACAGCGATCGATAATCCTCTATTTGTTCAGCCTTAAAAGTGAGGCTGTCAAATATAAACGCTTGGTTTTCTTTGAACACACTCAGGTCTGTAAAACGGGCAATGCCATTGACATTGTCTGGGTTGTTGCCTGTTAGATCCATCTGTGTTTTCCCTGAAAAAGTCAGGGGCATGCTGGTCAGTTTCAGGGCTTTTAGGTCAGAGAGATGAATTTGAGCATCTACTATGGTTCTCGGCATGTTGCCACCAAGGTTGATCCTGGTAGACAGAGCGGCAATCAGGTTTTTATCATCAATGTCCAGCGCGGCTTCAAGGATATCATTCAGGTAGCTTCCCCTTGCATTGATGTCTGTATAAACATACTGGTTGAATGCCAGGTTGCTGAGGTTTGCATTAAAGTTTATGCCAGTATTGGCATTCCCTGAAACACTGTATTTCCCAGCAATACTCCCAAGCTGTTTTATTTTCAGGAGTTTTCCGGCTTCCAATCCGTTGATATTGCCGCTTGAGCTAAAATTCATTGCCTTGTTTCCTATCTGCTTCAGGTTTGTAATGGTGCTTACATTCCCCAAGGCAGTACTCAATAAACCCTTGATGTCTACATTCTCTCCCTTCGCCATCACATCACCCCTAAAACTGATTGCACCCATTGGTACAAGATCGATACCCAATGATTTTTTGAGGCTTGGTAGCAGGGTATACAGGTCCTTGGCAGCACTGATGGCTGTTGCGTTGGTCAGTGTATAACTGGTTGTTGCAACATCCGGAAGCCCTTCAATGTGCAGCGCTCCAGAAAGGGCTGTGAGGTTGCCATATTCAATCCTCATTTCTTTTGCAACCAGGTCTCTTACGGGCCCCTTCACTTTTCCATTCAATCTCAAGGAGATGTTTTCGCCTTTAAGTGCTGGGGCAAAAAATGCAATATCCTTCAGGTTCACGGTGCTGTTGTTGATATGGCCTTCCATCCTGACCTTGTTGATGAAGTCGGCCATGTCATCAGTGAAATAATCATAGCCCATTGAAAAGGCGTTGCCTATTTTGCTGTAAGGGGTTTCGATGGAGAGGTCAGTGAAAGCCATGATGGTAGGATCCATTTTTAAATAGGCCTGCAAAGACTTTACTTCAAAACCACTCCGTTCCTTTGTCTTCAGAGAAAGCTGTCCAGACAAAGTATCATTGTTCAACTCCAGGTTTTTGATGCCTGCTGTGATGTTTGTAAAATGCATGTGCGCGCCATCAAAATAGTCGTAGGCTTTTCTGCTGGTTTCAAGATCACTTTTAAAATTTCCTTTTTGCAGGCTGATGGACCCGGCACTGATTTTCCACTGTCCTGGATTCCAGTACAATGTACCATTGATCCTTTTTTCTGTTTTGGGGATCAGGGACTTGGGCCTTCTCCCTGTGTATTGGTGAAGACCAAAATCGGGTTGGTTGATGGTCAACTGGTTGACCTGAATTTTTTTATTCTTCAGGTCGATGAGTGCAGATGAGAGAAGAAGCTTGGTGATGTTCAGTTCCTGGTCTTCGCCTCTCCATTGGTCTTTTATTTTATACCTGATTTTTTTTAAATCCAACGAAGCGATGCTGAGCTTCAGCGCAGTTGGCTTTCCATTGCTGGGCTTTCCTGAAGAAAATGCATCCATAATGAACGTGTAGTTCCAGGTGCTGTCCTCGCGGTAGGTATTGATGTAAACATTTTCAAGCCCTACATAACTGACTGCAATATCTTCTTTCAGGAAAAACCAGTCGTTGATGTTTAACCTGATTTGGCCGGCATACAAGAGGGTGTCTTTTGAACGGTCCCTCACCAATACGTCATTGATGGAGAATTTGTTGAAAAGGGAGAAGTTGACGGAACCAATGCTGATGGTTGTCTTCAGGTTTTTGCTGATGGTTGTTGTGGCATAATCCACAAGCCTGTTTTGGACATAGGGTGTTTGAATTAGCAACCAAAGGGCCAGCACCAAGACAATGATGCTACCCAAAACATAGGTGCCTATTTTAACTGCTTTTCTCAGAGGAAGAGTTTGTGGTAAAGTTAACCAATCCCCACTAGAGAATGGCCTCTGCCAAAGGAATTAACCGTTAATTGAATCTGAAAAATATCAATAGGCAGCTGCATGATCATCGCCCCTTTTGTCGGCTACCGCTTCAATCGTTTTTAGCTTCTTTCCTTTCCATTCCAATTTGATGACTTCAGTTCTTCCAATTTGACCACGGTTGGTAAATGTATATCCCATTTTTTCCAGGGAGGCTTGCAGGCTTTTGGGGAAGTCATTTTCCACCATTACCTGGTCTGGAAGCCACTGGTGGTGGAACTTAGGATTGTTAACAGCATCAATACTGGACTGCTTGAAGTCGATGATGTTTACCAGGGTTTGAAAAACTGAAGTGGGAATTGTTGTGCCTCCTGGGGTACCCACCACCAGCCAGGGTTTTTTGTCTTTGAGTACAACCGTCGGGGTCATGGAACTGAGCATCCTTTTTCCTGGTGCTATGGCATTGGCTTCCTTTCCAACAGCACCAAACATGTTCGGAACACCCGGCTTTACGCTGAAATCATCCATCTCATTGTTCAGCAAGAAGCCGGCACCGCCAACTACGGTCTTTGATCCGTATCCGCCATTGAGGGTTGTTGTCACACTGACCACATTGCCAAATTGATCCGCCACAGACAAATGGGTTGTTTCGTCGCTCTCAGGATTGGCCTTTCCGGGTTTAACCATATCACTGGGGGTTGCCTTGCCAGGAATGAAATCCTTCATCCTTTCCTTCAGGTAACTATCACTTGAAAGGGTTTTCACAGGCACTTTTACAAAGTCTTTGTCACCCATGAATTCTGCCCTGTCTGCATAGGCGCGCCTTTCTACCTCACTCATGAGTTGCACGGCAGCGGGAGAATGAAATCCCATGGAGGCAATGTCCCTGTCTTCAATCATTTT
>CAITQQ010000318.1 GCA_903894575.1 uncultured bacterium | reverse complement strand
TAATTATTTAATTAAATTTAAAATAGATATTTAATCGAGCAGCCACCTCTACATTCATACACGCTGATCATTATTGCTTAAACTAAATTATAGAACAATCTGGTTCTGAAAGCAATAAGTTTTTAACTTCATGAAAATCATTTCATGAACTGGCTCATTTTGGCCATTGCGCCTGGAGTGGCAATTTCTGCCTACATCATCTTCAAGGATCAGTACAACAGAGAGCCCCGAAGACACCTCATCATCAGCTTTATGCTCGGAATGCTGAGTATTTTACCCGCTTTAGGGCTGGAAATCTCAGCAGCATACATACAATCCATTTTCCCTTATTTCTTCAAAACCACATATGGAATAGCCATAAATGCCTATTTTTTTGTGGCTTTACCCGAAGAAATATGCAAGTTTTTCATGTTGCTCTGGTATGCTTACCGGAAAAAAGAGTTCGATGAGCCTTTTGATGGAATCGTATACGCAGTAATGGTGGGAATGGGATTTGCTACGGTTGAAAACATCTCCTATGTCAGCCAATACGGCCTGATGACCGGTGTCATGCGGTTATTTTTGGCAGTTCCTGCCCATGCCAGTTTTGCCATTATCATGGGTTATTTCATGGGAAAAGCACGTTTTTCTGCTAAAAAAGAGCATTTTTTACTGTTTTTGGGTGTTTTTTGGGCCATCGTCTTTCATGGCAGCTATGACTTTTTCCTGTTCCTGCAAGAAAGCCATAAAACAGGAACCGATAAGGCCAGCTTGTTGATGTTCCTTGGAGCAGTGATCTCACTGGTAACAGGCATTATCCTGTCCAAAAAAGCCATCAAAGAACACCTTAAAATATCATCACTACAAAATACAAATCAATATAATGTTGAAGATAACTAAAGTTTCAATTGAGTTTATTCCGGAAATCAAGAGACTGAGTGATGAGATCTGGAAGCAAGTCTATCCATCCGTAGTACCCATGGCTCAAATTGAATTCTTGCTTAACACCTGGTACAGTACTGACGCCCTTACAGAACAAATGGAACAATCAGGCCATCAATTTATTTTGGTTGAATGGAATGACGAAGCCGTCGGCTATGCCTCCTACTCCATGAAGCTGGCCGACCAACCTGAGAGGTTCAGGGTACATAAACTTTATCTCCAACCAGCCATGCACGGCAAGGGCATTGGTAGAGCCATGTTAAAGTTCATCGCTGCCGAAAGCATGCCCCTGGGATGCAAGGAACTTGAGCTTAACGTTCACAAGAGAAATCCAGCCGTTGGGTTTTACCAGCATGTGGGCTTTACCATTGAAAAGGATATTGTCACCGTCATAGAACATGGTCATGTTCTGGATGATTATATAATGATGCTGGACCTCACGAAAAATCCACTCTAATGAGGGATTTTAGCCAATAAAAGCTAGCTTTGCGCAAAATTTACAAGCCATGTCAACTACCGCACAACTCGACTTTGCATTACCGTACAAGGTTAAGGATATTACCCTCGCAGAATGGGGAAGAAAAGAAATCAGGCTCGCTGAGGCAGAAATGCCCGGATTGATGGCCCTTCGTGAAGAATATGGCGCTTCTCAGCCCTTGAAAGGTGCAAGGGTTGCGGGTTGTCTGCACATGACCATTCAAACCGCCGTCTTGATTGAAACCCTGGTTGCCCTGGGCGCTGAGGTGAAATGGAGCTCATGCAATATCTTCTCTACCCAGGACCATGCTGCTGCTGCGATTGCTGCTGCAGGCATCGGCGTTTTTGCCTGGAAAGGACAAAGCATTGAGGAAGCGGATTGGTGTATTGAACAAACCCTGTTCTTCGGCAGCAGCGATAAGCCTTTGAACATGATCCTGGACGATGGCGGAGACCTTACCAACATGGTATTGGACCAGTTCCCTGAACTGATCCCTCATGTAAAAGGAATCTCTGAAGAAACCACTACAGGTGTGCACAGGTTGTATGAGCGCGTAGCAAAAGGCACTTTGCCCATGCCCGCGATCAACGTCAACGACTCTGTTACCAAATCAAAATTTGACAACAAATACGGCTGTAAGGAATCATTGGTGGATGCCATCAGAAGGGCAACTGACGTGATGATGGCTGGTAAAGTAGCCGTTGTTGGAGGTTATGGTGATGTGGGCAAAGGTTCAGCTGCTTCTCTTTTAGGAGCCGGATGCAGGGTAATTGTTACTGAGATTGATCCAATCTGTGCTTTGCAGGCTGCCATGGACGGATTTGAGGTAAAGAGAATGATTGATGCTGTGAAAGAGGCGGACATCGTTGTTACCGCTTCTGGCTGTCGCGACCTGATCACAGGTGCCCATTTCAAGGCCATGAAAGACAAGGTCATTGTTTGTAACATCGGGCATTTTGACATTGAGATTGATGTTGCCTGGTTAAATACCAACTATGGTGATACAAAAGATACCATCAAGCCACAGGTTGACATTTACAATGTGGATGGAAAAGACATCATTCTGTTGGCGGAAGGCCGCCTGGTCAACCTTGGTTGTGCCACAGGCCATCCCAGCTTTGTGATGAGCAACTCCTTCACCAACCAGACACTGGCACAGATCGAACTCTGGACGAACAATGCCCAGTACGATAAGAATGTGTATGTTCTGCCCAAGCACCTGGACGAGAAAGTTGCCATGTTGCACCTTTCTAAAATTGGTGTGGTCCTGGATGAACTGACTACCGAGCAGGCTGACTACCTTGGCATTGCCAAGAGCGGTCCGTTTAAGGCGGAGCAT
>CAITQQ010000317.1 GCA_903894575.1 uncultured bacterium | reverse complement strand
TTTTGACGCGGTTGATGATGTTAAACGGCTTCGCAAAAGCCATGCCAGCAATCAATACGGATGATTGTTTAACGAAATCGAGCGTTTTCATGTTGCTTAGTTTAAGGGTTGCAGAACAATCTGCATTACTGTCCGTTTGTACAAGGTATACATTTCGGAAACATAAAATGACCAAACAAACCAAATGGTTTAATTTTGAATGCTCAACTGAACCTTTGAGCCTTCCCTATTCCCATCAAATTTATCGCCAAACCGATGCGCTCCCCGTTTCCTGGGATTTGCTGGCGAGCAATAATATTTTCCTGTCCAGAAATTACCTAGAGGCCTTGGAAAAAGCAGCGCCAACCAACATGACCTGCCATTTTATTGGGGTTTTCAGGGGGCCTGAGTTGGTTGCCATTGCACTTTCACAATTCCTGGATTTGAATGCTATCGATTGCTACGGAAACAAAAACCCAATCAAGCATCTCTCCCTTAAAAACTATTTGTTCAGAAAATATTCCTCCAGGATCCTGGTGATGGGCAACAACATGCTGAGCGGACAAAATGCCTTTGCTGTTTCATCAACGGCCAACATACCCCATGTGCTTCAAGCCCTGAAGCATGCTGCAGATGCGCTAAAAGCAGATTTCAATTCCCGGGGAATAGACATCCACCTCACAACCTTCAAAGATTTTCAAACCACTGAAATAGAGGATTTCAAGATGCCTGCGTTCAAGGATGACCTGCGGTTTTCAGTGCAACCCAACATGGTGCTTTTCCTCAACGATGAGTGGAAGGCTGAACAGGACTATGTCAATGCCATGTCTAAAAAATACAGGGCCCAATTCAAACGCTGCCGAACAAAGGCCAAGGGGATTGAAAAAAAAGAACTTGGTCTGGAAGAAATCATAGCACTAGAGGACAAGCTGCAGGAGCTTTATCTTCATGTGGCCAGCAATGCCCCTTTCAATACTTTCTATCTGCCCAAACACCATTTCAGTGTACTGAAAGAGAAGCTTCAGTCTGCCTTCCTGCTCATTGGCTATTTCATGGATGATCAACTGATCGGTTTCAAAACCCTGATCAGCAATGGCGAAGCGCTGGACACGTATTTTTTAGGGTATGACGATTCAATCCAAAAAGAAAAAATGTTGTACCTGAACATGCTCTATGACATGACCAGCCATGCCATCCACAATGGTTTCCGTAAAATTATTTTTGGCAGAACGGCCCTTGAAATCAAAAGCTCTATAGGAGCGAAACCTGAGGAAATCATTGGATTGATGAAACACAGCAGTAAAACAATCAACCGCTTCCTGCCCTTCTTCTTCAATTACCTTGAGCCGAAAACAGTTTGGCAGGAACGGAACCCCTTTCAAGCTTCTTCGCAATAAACGACAAAACCTCAAATGCTGTCTCGGCCATCCTGTTTCCCTTGTTGTCCAGCAGGGGATTGATTTCTGTGAATTCGATGCAACAGACCTTTCCGGTTTCCATCAATAGATCAAGGATGTTGATGATCTCCAT
>CAITQQ010000316.1 GCA_903894575.1 uncultured bacterium | reverse complement strand
GATCCTTGATTTGATGCTAACATCAAATTCGGGTTGCAAAGATAATACTTTTGTGTTTTTTAAAAGCAGAAATCCAATAAAATTTTAAAGATCAATCTGGATATCATGTTTGTCCAGTAAGCCAGTAACCCCTGACAAAGAGAATTTGGCTTTTTTCAGCCTGTTCCGCTCCGGGTCAATGGAATAATTGTAGGCAGTTCTGAAGTCTGCCTTTTCAAGTTTTGTGCCATCAAAAATGGAGCCTGCAAGGTCGCAATGGTCAAAAACTGCAGCACTGAGGTTGGTTTCTGTAAAGTCAATCTCGTGCAATGCGGAATGTATGAACCGGGTGTTTTGCAGGTTCATTTTGGTAAAAGAGCAGAGTTTGACCGAACAGTTTTCGAAGCTCACGGTGAACAGAAAATTGCTGCAGTCTTCAAAATGAAGCCCCAACAGCTTGCAGTCCTTGAATCGTACATTTCTGAAGGTAGTGTTGCTGAGTTTGGTCATGCTGAATTGGCAGCCAATGAACAATGTGTCTGCAAAACTTGAACCGGACAGGTCGCTTTTTGAAAAATCGCACTGATCAAATTTACATTCTTCATGATCGCTGGCCGGGTAGGTGACCTCAGCAAACGAGATTTTTTCAAACTGTTTTTCCTCGTGTATGGTTCTTTCCATGTTTCGATCAGTTAATGAGGTAGGTTACGCCTTCCTTTGACAGTTCTGCACCAGGAAAGGTCTGACGGGCCTCAGTTTCAAAAGGGTCAAGATCAGGGTATTTGCTGCTGAAATGCCCCAGCAGCAGCCTTCCTGCATTGGCTTTCAGGGCAATGGTGGCTGCTTCAGTGCTGGTAGAATGGAACCTGGCTCCGGCTTTTTCTGCCTGGTCATCCAGGTAGGTAGATTCGTGGTACATCAGGTTGCAACCGCTTACATGTTCAAGTATGGACTCATCATATTTGGTGTCTGCACAATAGGCATAACTGAGGGAGGGCTTTGCTGGTCTCAGGCATTCACCATCTTTTAGCCTCTCGGGTTTTTCCTTGACGGTGAAGAGAAACCCCCAACAGGCTATGCGATGGGCAACCGGAAAACAGGAAACAGTGATTCCGGTCAAATCCAACAAAATGCCCGATTCTGTTATGGGATGGAAAATGAATTCGAATCCAAAACTGGAATCCGAGACCTTGAGCATGAGATCCAGCACTTCTTTCAGCGCTGGTGTCGCATATAGATGCAGGGGCTCTGTTCTGTTGTTGAGACTATAGGTGTTCAACAGTCCCGGCAATCCATAATAATGGTCGCCATGCAGGTGGGAGATGAAAATATGATCAATCTTGCTCTTCCTGATTTTATAGCGTTGCATTTGTGTTTGAGTAGACTCTCCACAGTCCACCAGAAACAACTGATCGTTGGCAGTCACTACCTGTGCGGTTTGATGCCTGTCGTGCATGGACAGGGCTGAGTTGTTTCCAAGGATGGTGACGGCCAGCATATTTGTAGGGTGTTTTAATCTATGTCGAGGCCCAGTTCCCGTTCGATTTCTTCCATTTGCACAATGTCCCAGGCTTCAGATTCTGTGGGGGTTATGTTGATAGTGTCTGACAAATAATGCTCCTGAAACTTGCTTTTGACAGCAGGAGAGAGTCCGCAAACAACCATCGACAAGTGATTGGCATAACAGGTTTCATGCAAGGACTGAAACGCGACTGCGATCTTGTCATCCATTGAAAATACCCCTTCCAGGTTGAACACCAGGCTTTTATTTTCTTCTTCCTGTTTTTTCGCAACAAGTTCCATCAAATCTTCTGCCATATTTGCAGTAAGATTTGTTTCTTCAATGGAAATGACATGAAATATTTCCTTGGTATCAATTTTGAACTTTATCATGGAATTCCTGCCTTTATTTAGGTTTTGTTAATGGCAAAGATACCTGAATTGTTTGTGGGAATTATTCATTATTATTGTAAAGACACGTAAAATCTACCCTTCTATGGATAATAATTTTTCAGCACAGGTTAAAGAAATCATCTCCTATAGCAGGGAAGAAGCGCTGCGTTTGGGAAATGATTTTATAGGTACAGAACACCTGCTCTTGGGTGTCATCCGTGAAGGCGAGAACACTGCCCTTAAGGTGCTTCAGAATCTGAATGTAGACCTCTATGAATTGCGCAAAGAGGTGGAGATGGCAGTGAAAGACAAGACAGGAAAGAATATACAGAACATCAATAGTTTGCCCCTTACCCGTCAGGCCGAAAAGGTCATCAGGGTAACGGTGCTGGAAGCCAAGGCTTTGAAAAGTCCAATTGTTGAGACCGAGCATCTCTTGCTTTCCATCCTCAAGAACAAGGAGAACATTGCCACACAGATCTTGAATCAGTTTGATGTGGATTATGACCTGTTCCGCAATGAGCTAGGAACGGTGAAAAGCAATGACCTCAAAAGTGAATTCTCTGACGAGCCCGAAGAGGAATTTGATGAGGAAAGAAAAGGCAGCCAGCAAAAATCAAAAGCTGCACCAACAAGTGGGAAAAGCAAAACACCTGTTCTGGATAATTTTGGAAGGGATATCACCAAACTCGCAGAATCTGGCTCACTTGATCCAATAGTAGGCCGTGAGGCTGAAATTGAGCGGGTTTCACAGATCCTGTCGAGAAGGAAAAAGAACAATCCAATTTTAATTGGTGAACCAGGTGTGGGCAAGACTGCCATTGTTGAAGGCCTGGCATTGAGAATTGTACAGCGCAAGGTATCAAGGGTTTTGTTTGATAAAAGGGTTGTTTCCCTTGATCTGGCTGCCCTTGTTGCTGGAACAAAATACAGGGGTCAGTTTGAAGAAAGAATGAAAGCCATCATGACAGAGTTGGAAAAGAACCGCGATGTCATCCTTTTTATCGATGAGATTCATACCATTGTTGGCGCTGGTGGAGCCAGTGGCTCATTGGATGCTTCCAACATTTTCAAGCCAGCTCTTTCTCGCGGAGAGCTGCAATGCATTGGTGCATCCACTTTGGACGAGTACCGCATGCACATTGAAAAGGACGGTGCATTGGACAGGCGTTTTCAGAAAGTATTGGTGGAACCACCTTCCGTTGACGAAACCATCCAGATCCTCAACAACATCAAGTCAAGGTATGAGGAGTTCCACAATGTGGATTATTCACAGGATGCGCTTGATGCCTGTGTGAAGTTGAGTGATCGTTACATGACAGACAGGCTCTTGCCCGACAAAGCCATCGATGTATTGGATGAAGTGGGAGCAAGGGTTCACCTGAAAAATATTAATGTTCCGGAAGACATCATCGAACTTGAAAAAAAGATTGAAGACATCAAACTGGAAAAAAACCGTGTGGTAAAAAGCCAGCGTTTTGAAGAAGCAGCCAGTCTGCGCGATACTGAAAAGCGCTTGCAGGAAGAGCTTGAGGCTGCCAAGAACAACTGGGAAGAGGAATCCAAACACAAGAGATTCCCGATCAGTGAAGAGGATATTGCTGAAGTGGTGAGCATGATGACGGGCATCCCTGTGAAGCGTATGGTACAGGCCGAAACGGAGAAATTGAGGAACATGTCCATCGAAATGAAGGGCATGGTTGTTGGACAGGATGATGCCATCAGCAAAGTGGTGAAAGCCATTCAACGGAACCGTGTTGGTTTGAAAGATCCTAAGAAGCCTATCGGAACCTTTATTTTCCTCGGACCAACTGGTGTGGGTAAAACAGAGTTGGCAAGGGCCCTCTCAAGGCAAATGTTCGACTCTGAAGATTCCCTGATCAGGATCGACATGAGTGAATACATGGAGAAGTTCACCGTCAGCCGTTTGATTGGTGCACCTCCCGGCTATGTGGGATATGAAGAAGGCGGACAGCTTACCGAAAGGGTTCGAAGGAAGCCATATTCAGTGATCTTGCTCGATGAAATTGAAAAAGCCCATCCAGATATTTACAATATTCTTTTGCAGGTATTGGATGATGGACAATTGACAGACGGTCTGGGAAGAAAAGTGGATTTCAAGAATACCCTGATCATCATGACCTCCAATATTGGTGTACGCCAATTGAAGGATTTTGGTGAAGGGGTTGGTTTTGCCACTAGTGCCCGCCAAGCCAATGCTGAAGAGGCCAACAAGGCTGTCATCGAGAAGGCACTGAAGCGTACTTTCTCTCCTGAGTTCCTGAACAGGGTAGACGATGTGATCATCTTCAACTCTCTTGAAAAAGAACATATTTTCGAAATCATCGATATCCTCATGAAGAGTGTCATGAAGCGCCTCACCAACCTCGGATTCTCATTGGAGCTTAGCCCTGAAGCCAAGGATTTCATTGCCGACAAGGGATA
Organism: uncultured bacterium; assembly: GCA_903894575.1. Classification (GTDB taxonomy): domain Bacteria; phylum Bacteroidota; class Bacteroidia; order Chitinophagales; family Chitinophagaceae; genus Pollutibacter. The sequence continues at coordinate 12,539 of CAITQQ010000316.1, read as the reverse complement.
TGATCAACAATTTGGTGCAAGGCCTTTGCACAGGGCCATCCAGAAATACCTGGAAGATCCACTGGCAGAAGAGATCCTCAACATGAGCATCAAAGCTGGAGACGTGATGGTCGCAGACCTTGACAAGGAAAACCAGAAAATTTTCTTCACCATCAAGCCTTTGCTTCCCGGCAAGAAAGAGAAATCAAAAGCCTGATGAATTGAATACGCATTAACTTTGTCCCGGCTTCGGCCGGGATTTTTTTTATGTACAATACAGTGATCGGAACGGATATTGAAAAAGCGAAAGCACTACTGGAGGCGGGTGAGCTGGTGGCCATCCCTACGGAAACCGTTTATGGACTTGCCGCGAATGGGTTTAGTGAAGCCGCTATAGCCAAGATTTACGCAGCCAAAAATCGTCCACAGTTCAATCCTCTGATTCTTCATGTGGCCAATCTTGAGCAGGCGCAAAAATTAGTAACAGAAATTCCGGAAGCTTGCGAACGCCTGATGCAAGCTTTGTCTCCCGGTCCGATCACTTATCTTTTGCCCAAGTCCGCCCTTGTGCCTGATCTGGTTACTGCCGGCAGTTCAAGGGTAGCCATCCGGATTCCCAACCATGCAATGGCACTGGATCTTTTGAGCCGGCTTGATTTTCCATTGGCGGCGCCAAGTGCAAACCCATCAGGATATGTAAGTCCTGTTTCAGCAGACCATGTGATGCAAGGACTGCATGGAAAGATTCCGTATATCCTTGATGGAGGAAGTTGCCATGTGGGTTTGGAGTCAACGATTGTTGGATTTGAAAACAATGAAGTGATCATTCACCGCCTTGGCGGGATCAGTGCGGAGCAGATCACCACGATCACTGGAGTGGAAGTTAAAACATCGCTATCTCATGCTTCTCCCACTGCGCCTGGACAACTGAAAAGCCATTATGCCACTTCTAAGCCATTGTTGATTGGAGACGTTGAGCAGTTGATCAATGATTTTATTGGAAAGAAAATTGGCTTGCTGATGTTTGATCAATCAGCCGGTGTGGCAGCTGAAAAAGAAATTTTGCTTTCACCATCTGGAAGCTTGGAAGAGGCTGCTGCAGGACTTTTCAGGGCAATGCGCTTGCTTGATCAATCCGATCTTGATGTGATTCTTGCAGAGCGTTTTCCTGACATGGGCATCGGTAGGGCCATCAACGATAGGTTGGAAAGGGCGGCTTATATTGGCGATTAGCAAATTTCACTCAACTCCAACCAACGCAATTCCTTTTCATCCACCATACTGCTTATTTCGCTGAATCTGTTGGACAGTTTTTCAATCTCTGCATAGGGTAGGGAAGTATCCTGCAATTTTTCAGTGATGCTGGCCTTCTCTTCCGTCAATTGTTTTATTTCTTTTTCCAGCATTTCAAACTCCCTTTTTTCATTGAAACTGGGTTTCCTTTTTTCGGACTTGATTTCTTGCTCAGGCTCACGGTTGACAATGATTTGTGCCTTTACTTTTTCTGGATCTGCAGATTTTTCAGCAACCTCCAAACGGTATTCTCCATAGTTGCCGGGGAAATCCCTGATCACGCCTTCCCCTTCAAAAACAAAGAGATGGTCAACGATCCGGTCCATGAAATAACGGTCGTGGCTGATGATGATCAGACAGCCAGGGAAATCGAGTAGGAAGTTCTCCAGTACAGAAAGTGTTGGAAGATCGAGGTCATTGGTCGGCTCATCCAGGATGAGAAAGTTAGGATTTTTGAAAAGAATGCTCAGCAGGTGAAGCCTTCTTTTTTCGCCACCGCTCAGTTTGCTGACATAGCCATATTGCTGGTCTGGCGTGAAAAGAAACAGTTCAAGGAATTGGGCTGCACTCAGGGATCCACCATTGGCCAGGGGGAAATTTTCTGCAATGTTTTTGACAAATTCTATGACCCTGGAATCTTGTTTTATCTCAAGTCCTTTTTGCGAAAAATTTCCAAAAACAATGGTATCTCCAATATTGATCTTGCCGCTATCTGGCTCTTCCAGCCCCTGCAGCATGTTGATGAAAGTGGTTTTACCTGCACCATTTTTTCCAATGATACCAACCCTTTCGCCTTTTTTAAAGGTATAGTCCAGCCCATTGAGGATGATCTTGTCTCCAAATTTCTTGTATACTTTTTTCAGCTCGGCGATCTTGCCTCCAAGCCTGCTCATCTTCATCTGAAGATCCAGCTGCTTGTCTTCTATTTTTCGCTTGGCAACTTTTTCAATTTCATAAAAATTATCTTGGCGGCTCTTCGACTTGGTGGTCCTTGCCCTGGGCTGCTTGCGCATCCATTCCAGCTCTTTCCTGAAGGTATTTTTGGCCTTGTCGATGGTGGCCATTTCACTCTCAATCCTGGCAGCTTTTTTCTCTACATAGTTCTGGTAATCGCCTTTGTAGACATAGATCTTGCTGTTGTCCAGCTCCCAAATTTCATTGCAAACGGCATCCAGAAAATACCTGTCATGGGTTACCAGAAGGAGGGTGATGTTTTCCTTGTCCAGGTAATGTTCCAGCCATTCCACCATTTCCACATCCAGGTGATTGGTGGGTTCATCCATGATCAGCAGACAGTGGTTGTTGTTAAAGCCAATATCAATCAGCGTTCTGGCCAGTGCAACCCTTTTTCTTTGTCCTCCGCTCAGGCTGCCCACTTTCTGGTCCATTTGGTGGATATTGAGCTTGCTCAGGATCTGCTTTACCTTGGAATCAAAATCCCAGGCATCGTGGTCATCCATCGCAATCAGGGCTTCTGAGATCTTATCCGGATCATTGGAGTCCTCAGCCGCTTCATATTTTTTGATGGCATTGATGACAGGGTGGTTGTGGGCAAATATGTTGTCAAGGATGCTGGAATTTTCACTGAACAATGGGTCTTGCTCAAACAGCACGGTGTTGACATCCTTGTTGATCCAGACCTTTCCTTCCTCTGCCGTTTCTGTTCCGGAAAGAATCCGCAAAAGGGTTGATTTTCCTGATCCGTTTCTGGCAATCAGTGCGATTTTGTCGCCTTCGTTGATGTGAAAGGATATGTTGCTGAAAAGTGGTTTGATTCCGTACGACTTGCCAAGGCCCTCAACTGTTACATAATGCATCGTGCAAAGATACAACAATCGGCAGGGGATAAATGCGCTGAAAATTATTTGCCCAACAGGAAGATGAGTAAACAAATCAGCAGGGTCAAAGCCAACACCAGTGGTACTTTTAGTTGTTCTATGCGTTGTTCCTGTTTCTTTTTTCTGATCAATTTTTCCCAATCATTTGCTTCAGGAGGATGTTTTTCCAGTATTTTCTTCATATGATCTGCCATGAAGAAACATCCTTCAAGGTTCAGGTGTTTTGCCATCCGAATGGCCATTTGCAGCGTTGTTGCTTCCATGGCTGGATTATTTTCGCTCTGGATGGCCTCAAGCCTGGCAAGGCTGAAGAGTTTGAAGATATGGTTGAAAAGGCTCATCTTATCTGTTCTGAAACCATCGGTTGATGCGATGTAATGCTCTGCCTTGATGAAAAGCTGAAGGATTTGCGCTGGCTGGATGAAGGTATCCAACTGATGCCCCATGGACTTTTCCAGCCAGCGTTGATAGTGGTATTCTTCCCGCTGATGAGGGTCGGATAAAATGCCATATGCTTCCTGGATCTCCCTGAAATAATGGTCATTTTCTACATTTTCTCCCCGCTTGTCTGGGTGGTATTCCATGGCCAGGCTACGGAATGCTTTTTTGATGCTGGAGGCATCAGCCCCTTGAGGGATGCGCAAGGTGGCATAATAATCTTTGACTGGCATTCCTACAAAGTTATTAATTGGATATATTTGTTCATATCTATTTTATTATGAAAAAAATCTTCTTGTTCCTGCTCATTGGTGCTTCCGCAATGGTCAGCGCCCAAACCTCAACAACATCAAAAGCAAAGAACTTCTTTGAGTTGAAAGTATACGAATTCAAGACGGCTGAACAACAGGCAGTGATAGACCAATTCCTGTCTCAGGCTTATCTTCCTTACTTGCACAGGAAAGGTATTCAGCATGTTGGTGTTTTCACGGGCATTGCCAATGATACCGCTGCAATCAAGAAGCTCTATGTGTTGATCCCGTATAAAAAACTTGGTGAGATTCCTGCCATCAACAAAGCCATGTTCACGGACAAGGAAGTGGCTGAAAAAGGTGCTGCTTATCTTGATGCCACCAGCGAGTCTCCTGCATACACCAGATTTGTTAATTATATTCTCGAAGGCTTTAGGCTCGCTCCTGGTCTGATGTTGCCTAAACTAAAGGGTGATGTTGCTGATAAGGTCTATGAATTGAGGAGCTATGAAGGCGCATCCGAGAAGAAGTACTGGAAGAAAGTGGAAATGTTCAACGAGGGCGGCGAAATTGATATTTTTTCAAGGTTGAATTTCAATCCTGTTTTTTATGCAGAGGTCATCAGCGGACCAACCATGCCCAACCTGATGTACATGACCAGCTTTGAAAGCAAGGCTGATAGGGATGCGCATTGGCAGTCATTCAAAGATGATGCACAATGGAAAACGCTTTCTGCAAAAAAAGAATACGAAAAGACAGTGAGCAAAAATGTCACACTGTTTCTCCGTGCAAGGCCTTATTCTGACTATTGATTGATCCTTAAGGATTAGCTTGCAGGCTATACAAGTTATCGGTCCTGTCAGATTCCTGTGCAAAAGCCTAAAGGCATTATCTTTGTTCAAATTGGCTATTATGGATGAGATCAGCAAGATAAATGAGGCGGTAGGCTTTATCAGGGCCAGGCATGCAAATCCTGTCGAGGTAGGCGTTATTTTGGGAAGTGGCTTGGGAGGATTTATTGATCATGTGGAAGTAGCTACAGAGATTTCATATACTGAGATTCCACATTTCCCCGTTTCAACGGTAGAGGGGCATAGTGGAAAACTGATCCTGGGCAAGGTGGGAGAGCGGGCGGTGGTGGTTATGGCAGGCAGGTTCCACTATTACGAGGGATACACCGCACAAGAGGTGGTTTTTCCGGTAAGGGTGATGCAGGCACTGGGTGCGCATTTCCTTTTTGTTTCCAATGCTGCCGGAGGAGTCAATCCCGGATTCAAGGTCGGTGATCTGATGATCATCAAAGACCATATCAGTTTTTCCATCGTCAATCCGTTGCTGGGTAAAAATATCGCTGCACTGGGCCCTCGTTTCCCAGACATGAGCGAGCCTTATTCAAAAGCATTGGTCAGCAAGGCACATGCAGTTGCTTCAACCCTTGGACATTCCCTGCAGGAAGGGATTTATTTTGGTGTTACAGGTCCGACTTTTGAAACCAGGGCAGAGTACAAGATGATTCACCTGATGGGTGCCGATGCTGTTGGCATGAGTACTGTTCAGGAGGTGATTGCCGCCATCCATTGTGGCATGACGGTATTTGCCATGAGCGTCATCACAGATCTTGGTATCAGGGAAGAGGAAAATATCATCACTCACCAGGAAGTACTGGATGCAGCCAATATTGCAGCACCAAAACTGACATCCATTTTCAAAACAATGATCGAGACCTTGGATCTTTCTTCTTCAATTTGATCCATCAGATGTTCATGAACGGCAATAACAATTCATCACAACAGGGAAAAAACGCTTCAGGAAGAAGGGTGATTCACCTGTTATTGTTGATGACGGTGATGCTGTCAACTTTTTCTGCTGCTGCACAAATGCGCGGGATGATGCGTGGCATGCAGGGGATGGGTTCCAGGATGGGAGGTGGAGGATCCGGTGGGGGAAGGGCAGGTGGCGGAGGGAGTGATTCCCTGAGTTTTGAAAAACGCAAATTCTCAGATGATTCTGTCAATGTCCGTTTTCGCTACCTGGATACTGCCCGTTACAATGTCTTCGATTCCTCCATCAACGATTTTTTTCGGAGGGTTCCACTCAAAGCAGATTTGATCAATATCGGACACAATGGCAATGCGACAAGGCCTGTTCTTTTCTCACCGATGAGAATGCCTGGCTGGGATGCTGGTTTTCATGCACTCGATCCTTTTGCACTGAAGATTTCAGACACAAGGTTCATGAATACCACCAAGCCCTTCACTGAATTGGGTTATCTGGTAGGAAGCAAGGCGGAGCAGCAGATTAGTATTTTGCATACACAGAATGTAATGCCTGACTGGAATTTTGTGCTGGAATACAGGCTTGTCAATGCACCGGGAACTTTCAATTCACAGAATACCAACCACAACAATATCCGTTTCAACTCTGATTACACATCAAAAAGCAAGCGCTACCATGCCTACCTGATCCTGCTTTCCAATGCATTGCAGACTGCTGAAAACGGTGGCATCACAGATGAATCATTGCTGGTCAATACCAATCCAGCGTACGACGACAGGTTCAACATTCCTACCAATCTTGCCTCTGCTGCTTATTCTTCCAGGAATTTTTTCAATGTCAAATTGATCACGGGTAACCGATACACGGATAAACACCTCCTGCTCAGGCAGCAGTATGATTTTGGGATCAAAGATTCTGTGGTGACAGATTCTTCTGTTGTGCGATTTTTTTATCCCAAGTTCAGGTTGGAGCATACGGTTCAATCCAGCGGTTATGCTTATCATTTTCTGGATGTTCAGGCCCGCAATGCAGAAAATTTTTACAAGACCAATTATGGGTTTGCCAATGTTCCGGATACGGTTGACCTCAACAGCAATTGGTCGGCCTTGAAAAATGATTTTTCCATCATTCAATTTCCCGATTCAAAAAATCCATTGCAGTTTTTAAAAGCCGGGATCACCCTGCAGCAATTTTCTTCCTCTCCTGATTCCTTGCGGGATGCTTTTGGCAACCTGATGTTGCATGGGGAATACAGGAACAGGACACGGAATAAAAAATGGGACATGCTTTTGTATGGCGAGTTTTATGCTGCCGGAAGGGATGCAGGCAATTATGCTTTGCAGGCCAACCTCCAGACAAAACTGGGTCAATTAGGATCACTGGAGCTTGGTTTTCAAAACATCAATCGTTCTCCTTCATATCTCTACGCCAGAAAAACAGCTTTTCCTGTTGTCAGAACATCCAGTTTCAATGATGAAAATGTAACAGCCATCAATGCAGGTCTTTTTCTAAATAAATTAAAAGCGAGGCTGACGTTCAGTTATTTTCTACAATCCAATTACACCTATTTCAAGGATTATAAAACCGTGGCCCAGTATGCGCCATTGTTCAATTTTGTTCGGGCTGGCATCAGCCGCGAGACTGCCATGGGAAAGAAATGGAAATGGTACCTTGACCTTCATGTTCAAACCATGGCAGGTGCTGCTCCGATTCATTTGCCAGTCCTCTATACCCGGAACAGGCTGTCGTATGAAGCCAGGCCTTTCCGCAACCTCGTGATTGCCTCGGGTATTGACATGCGCTATATGAGTGCTTACTTTGCCGATGGCTACTCACCGCTGACGGGACAGTTCTTCTATCAGGACAAGCGTAAATTGTCTCCAAGGCCTGATATAGCAGCGTTTACTCATTTCCGTATCAGGAGTTTTACCGCCTACTTGAGATTTGAAAACCTCAATACTGCCACGCTGAAATATGGTTTTGGGTTCAAGGAAAACAACCTTTCGGCCCCCAATTATCCCAATCCAGGTATGGTGTTCAGGCTGGGTATTTTTTGGAATTTTGTGAATTGATGGTTTTTCTGTTAAAGTCCAAGCCGGTTCAACCAAATCAGTTTTTTCGTGTTAGATTTGTATTGTGAAAAAAATCCTTTCAATACTGTTGTTGATGGTATACACTGCGGCCAGCAGTGGAACTGTTATCAGTGCACATTATTGCATGGGAGATTTGGCTGCCGTAACCATCGGAGAGCAGAATAGTGATGGCTGTGAATTTTGCGGAATGGAGGATGCGGGATGTTGTCACGATTTGCCGCAGGTCATCAAGATTGACAATTCTGTTCTTGAAGGACAGGCGATTGTTGGATTTGATTTTAGCCCGCCTTTTTCCATAGTCCCTGTCTCAGGACTTTGCAGCCAAACATTTACTGGTACATCACGTATTGTAAAAAGCGTATTTCACCATCAGTTTATCAAGCCCCCTTCCTACCTCCTGTATTGCAATTTCAGGATTTGAGTTGTTTTTGAGTAGTATTTCGCTACTCAAACATTTCAATATTTTTATTACACTAATTTTATAGAGCTTTAAATTGATATAAAATGAAATCCAATAAATCATTTTCAATACTCCTGTTCGCGTTATTGTTCTCCACCTCAATGTTCGCCCAAAAATCAGAGGAAATCAAAGTTTGGGGAAACTGTGGGATGTGTAAAAAAGTCATAGAGACTGCTGCATTAAAAGCCGGTGCCAGTGCTGCAAGCTGGAGTGAGGAGACTAAAATTCTCAATGTTTCTTATAAGCCCAAAAAGACAGATGGCAAGGCCATTCAAGAAGCAGTTGCTGCATCTGGTTATGATACACAGGATGTAACCGCGCCAACTGAGGTATACAACAAGCTGCATGGTTGCTGCCAGTATGAAAGAAAAGCAACATCTGTAGTGGCCAAAGATGGTGCTAAAAAAGAATGTTGTGGAATGGAAAACTGTGACCACAAGATGGACTGCTGCAAGGATGGAAAATGTGAAAAAGACAAGGCTTGCTGCAAGGATGGGAAATGTGAGAAGGGAAAAGAGTGTTGTAAAAAATAACCAATCATCAAAGGGCTCGCACTTCAAAGGCGGGCCCTCATTTCAACATATATGATTAAATTTTTAAGCCTGACCATGGGCATCCTGCTATGGTCAAGTGTTTCTTTTTCACAAATCAATAAGGCTACGTTGCAAGCCAGCGGCCTAACCTGTGCCCTTTGTGCAAAATCCATTTATACCAACCTGACTGCCTTGGATTTTATTGATAGTGTGGATACGGATTTGGAAACATCTTCATTTTTGATTGTTTTTAAACCTGGAATCAAACTCGACATTGACGCAATTCGGCGGAAAGTAGAAGATGCAGGCTTCTCTGTTTCAAAGCTATTGTTGAGGGTTGATCAGGGAGGCTTAGCCATCAGGAATGATCAAAAAATCAGGATCGGAGACAATGTTTTTCATTTCATTGGCGTCAAAAACCAGCAATCCCCAGCCAGTTTTGAAATGAGGGTGATTGATCAAAAGTTTTTATCAGCCAAAGAGTTTAAAAAACTGACTGCAGGATCAAAAATTTCATGTTACCAATTCAGCAAATCCTTGCCATGCAGCATGCCTGAAGGAAATGAGGGAGCGGTTGGTATTTTTCATGTTGCGTTATGATGCATTATAGGTTGCGTTTACCATCGATTTTTCTTTTCCTGCTATTGCATTGTCTTCAGCTCGATGCGCAGGAACTATATGTGTTCAGTGAGCCTGCCTCCAATGTTCCTGCAAAGTCTTTGTCTTTCAAATATGCGGGCAAGTGGATGAGTGAATCTGAGCTTGGACACGACCATACGACTGTGAGGCATATGGCGGAATCATCCATAGGACTCGGAAAATTCCTCATGCTAAGACCAGCGGTGAGCTTTGGTAATATGTACAATACATACCCGGACCAAAAGTTACGATTTGAATCCGCATCCATTTATGCAAAACTGAGGTTATTGTCTATTGATGATATTCACCGCCATTTCAGGGCAGCTGCATTTGTTAAGGGTGTATTCAGCAAAAACGATTTACAGTATTCGGAAATTACCGCGGATGGCGACCAGACCGCCATTCAGGGAGGATTGATCCTGACACAACTTCTGCACAAGCTTGCCATCTCTGGCACAGGATCCCTGGTGGAGGTAATGCATCCGGACAGGTGGAAGGACTTTGGTGGGCAAACTTTTTATGGTTACCAGTCCTTCAATTACAGTCTTTCTGCAGGCTATTTGCTTTTCCCCAGGAAATATACAAGCTATGAACAGACGAACTTCAACATTTATGTGGAGTTGATTGGTTCAAAAGGGCTGGACAGGGATTATGCCTTTACCGACCTTGCCCCAGCCATACAGTTGATCGTGAACAGTAATGCGAAAATCAATGCAGGTTACCGGTTCCAGATCAGTGGAGGAGCTTATCGGATGGGTACTTCCTCGCTGTCCATCAGTTATGAGCGCAGTTTTCTCAATGCGATAAAGAGAAAGAAAAAATGAGGAAATGCATCAAAGTTTGTATCAGGTTGCTGAGGGTAATGTTTGTGAAGCAGCAATGCTGCAAATAGTGCATTGGATTTAGACTGAAAATCTTACCTTCAGATAGTGAAAAAGTTTATCTTTTTTATTGTTGCCCTTCAGATCATCAGCTCTGGGCATTTTATGGACGAGTTGGTTAAGTTTGACAACCTCGTTGACCATTTCTATGAGCACAAAAACAGCAGTCAGCCCCTGTCTGCCATGGAGTTCATTAAATTCCATTATTTTGACAGCAACCACGAAAAATCTGATCCTGTAAGGCATGCTACCCTTCCATTGAGGAATGCAGGGATTTCTTTCACCCAAGTATACCATCCGCCAGTGGAGTCTTTTCATTTGGCCCCATTATGGCAGTCCGACCTTTCCAGTTTCAATCCTGTTAGCAAAGGCATGATGCCCCAGTGTCATCAGTTTTCTGTTTTTCAACCGCCAAAATTCAGCTGATTTTTTAGGTACCCGTTCATAAAAAAAATCAGAAATCATGTTGAATGCAATCATCAGCTTTTCCATCAGGAACAAGCTCATCATAGGATTATTTACATTGGGATGGATCATTTGGGGAGCTATAGAGCTTTTCAAACTTCCTGTTGACGCCCTGCCAGACATCACCTCCAATCAGGTGCAGGTCATTACTGTTTCACCCACCCTGGGTTCACTCGAGGTGGAGCGATTGATTACTTTCCCCATAGAACAGGCATCATCCAATATACCAGATATCAAAGAGATAAGGTCTATCTCAAGATTTGGTCTCTCCGTTGTAACGGTTGTTTTTGATGATGACAAAGACATTTATTGGGCCAGACAGCAGGTGAGTGAGCGGATGCTGCTGGTCAGGGACGAAATTCCCAAAGAAGCAGGGACACCAGAGTTGGCTCCTGTTACCACGGGGCTTGGTGAAATTTATCAGTACATCGTTCGCCCTAAAAAAGGCTATGAAGATAAATATGACCTCACTGAATTGCGCACCATCCAGGACTGGATCATCAGGAGGCAATTGTTGGGTACCCCTGGTGTGGCTGATGTAAGCAGCTTTGGTGGCAAACTGAAGCAATACGAAGTGGCCATCGATCCCGTAAAACTCAAAGGAGCGGGCGTAACCTTTGACCAGGTATACAACGCGATTCAGAACAACAACCAGAACTCCGGTGCAGCCTACATAGAAAAAGGACCTTCTCTCTTGTTTGTCCGATCAGAAGGCCTGGTCAAATCCATTGAAGAGATCCAAAATATCTATGTGGCAAAATCTGCTGCCGGCACACCCATTTATATCAGGGATATTGCAGAGGCAAGAATTGGAAGTCCTGTTCGGTATGGTGCCCTTACCTATATGGATGAAGGTGAGGTCTCTGGTGCAGTGGTCCTGATGTTGAAAGGAGAAAATGCTTCTGATGTGATAGGGCATATTGAGGAACGCATGAAACAAATTGAAAAGACCTTGCCAGAGGGGGTTGAAATCAATACTTTTCTGGATCGCACCAAAATGGTCAACCGCACCTTGGGAACTGTAAAAACCAATTTGCTGGAAGGGGCAATGATAGTGCTCCTGATCCTGGTTTTTTTCCTGGGAAACCTGAGGGCCGGCCTCATTGTGGCTTCCGTGATTCCGCTGGCCATGCTGTTTGCTGTAGGCATGATGAATCTTTTTGGTGTGACGGGTAACCTGATGAGCTTGGGAGCCCTTGATTTTGGATTGATTGTAGATGGTGCAGTGATCATTGTGGAGGCAGTGCTCCATCGGTTGCATTCCAACAAGCACATGGGTCTGCAATTGCGCCAGGGCCAGATGGACCATACCGTTGAACAATCCGCCGGAAGGATGATGGGAGCAGCCGTATTTGGACAAATCATCATCCTGATCGTTTATATCCCTATCCTCAGCCTCACCGGCATCGAGGGTAAAATGTTCAAGCCCATGGCACAGACAGTCGCTTTTGCACTGGTAGGGGCCTTTATTCTTTCCCTTACCTATGTGCCCATGATGACCAGCATAGTGCTGAGCAAAAAGCTCAACCATAAGGACAATATTTCGGATCGAATGATGTTGAAGCTTCAACTTGGTTTCCAAAAGGCTTTGGCAAGGTTGCTGCAGCATCCGAAAAAAGTGGTGGCTGCATCCGTTGCACTTTTGGTTCTTTCATTTTACGTTGCTTCAACCTTGGGCGGTGAATTCATTCCTGAATTGGAAGAGGGTGATTTTGCCATTGATGCAAGGTTGATGACCGGTAGCTCATTGGGCGAAACCATTGATGCCACCACCAAGGCCGTTCATGAATTGAAAAAGTTTCCTGAAGTTCAAAAAGTGGTCACCAGGATTGGTGCCAGTGAGATACCCACTGACCCCATGCCCATTGAAATGACGGATATCATTGTCAACCT
>CAITQQ010000315.1 GCA_903894575.1 uncultured bacterium | reverse complement strand
TGCTTCGATTTCCAAATCCTTTTCTGCCACTTCCATCATGCAATTGGCGGAAAGAAAAAAACTTTCCATTGACCAGGATGTCAGCGAACTGATTGGGTTCAAGGTGCGCAACCCGAAATTCCCCGAGACGGTCATCACCCTCCGGTTGATGATGTCTCATTTGTCTTCGATCAATGACAGCCAGGGTTATTTCAGTCTGGATGCCATCAACCCTGATAAGAACCCCAATTGGGCTAAATCGTATAGCAATTACGAACCAGGCAAGGGCTATGCCTATTGCAATCTGAATTTCAACATGATTGGCAGCATCATAGAAAAGGTTTCAGGCGAAAGGTTTGATCAATATGTAATAAACCATGTACTGAATCCTCTTAAATTGTATGGAGGATATGATGTGGATGGATTGGATAAATCGCGCTTTGCTTTAATCTATGAATACAAGCCTGATTCATCGAAATTTATCCTGTCTGAAGGTGCATATGCAAGCCGTGCGACAGAAATTTCCAAGTATACAATGGGCTACAGTACCCCTATATTTTCACCCACTGGCGGAATGAAAATATCGGCTCCTGATCTTGCCAAGTACATGCTGATGCACAGCAATTATGGAAAATACAGAGGGAAAAGAATCATTTCCAAAAAGAGTGCGCAACAAATGCAAACAGCCCTGTCTGCTGAAGAAGGATATGGATTTGCTATAGAGACCACCAGCAAAATGATACCAGGAAAAACCCTGAAAGGGCATACTGGTGTGGCTTATGGCTTGTTCAGTGCCATGTTTTTTCATCCAGAAGAGCAATTCGGTATTGTGGTCATCAGCAACGGATGTGCTCCGGGATATTCAGGTGGCTACAATACTGTGATCAGGAAGACGGTCAATTGTTTATACGAAAGCTTGCTTGCGAACTGAAACAATTTTCTATTTTAATCTTGTATTGGACCCCGATCAGTGCTTTGAATCCTGGTAATGTTGTTTCAGGATATCTGCCCCAAAGTCGTTGCCTTTTTCTCTCAGGATGGCATGAATATGGTTGCCATCATTGCTGAATCCAACATTGTCATATTCAATCAAAAAGTCAGGTCCGTTCAGGATATAATAATGGGGTTTGTTGTTCTCCAAACTTCCAATCCATGCGAAATAAATTTTTTCAATCCCTGACTTGATGATCTTGTCCATGAGTTGATGTGCCTTCTCGTGTTCAAAATTGTGCACGAACTCCTGGATCAGCAACTGCAGGATTTCCCTCTGGTCTTTTGTGAACTGTTTGGCCTGGATGCCATAATTGCTATCGATGCGCTGACTGCTTTTGGGGTTGGTGATGATGTCTTTCGGAACAGCGCGATTCAACACAGCAATGGCTTTTTGTTGTGCTGACATGGTTTGAACCAACATGAAACCTAAATCTTCTTCTTTGCTCAAAATCCGCAAGCCAGCATATTTCCCGGATTTCACTTCTGAAGGATCTGTCCCGATAAAATAGGGCGACATGCTGATTCTATGTCCATCGGAAGTCATGCTCAGGGCCATGTGATGGCCGCCAAAATTCAGGCCCCAGGGTTCATTGTTTGATGGCTTTCCAAAGATGGCGATATAGTAGTTCCCATGCGCCCACTTTAGGTTCTGTGTGCCTTTCAGGGATTTTTCGCTGATCTTTCCATCATCGTATGCCTGTTGATAGAGCATGTTCAAAATATCATCCAATTGCATGATGCTGGTGGTTTTCAGATACCCCTGGGAGCTGAGCAGGGCAGTGAGCACACGGTGATAGGCCAATCGGCTTTTGTCATTGAGGGAGCCATACTGAACGCCTGGGCGTGCCTCCATTCCAACAGGCAGGTTGGTCCATTTCAAACGGGCGGGGTCGTTGAATGCGTAAATGGTTTTGCTCATCTCTGCATCGCTCAGTGTCTGTAGAAACTGGTTGGCAGCTTTTATCAGTTGCGTATTTG
>CAITQQ010000314.1 GCA_903894575.1 uncultured bacterium | reverse complement strand
CTGAAAATCGGCAACAGGCTGATCGATGAAGAGCCTGATGCTGTCTGATGCCGTACCGCAACCTGCCCCTGAAGTGGTGATGGTATAGAGCCCGGTATCCTTAGCCCGATAAGGATTGATGATCAGCATCGAACTATCACTAGTGAACCCATTAGGCCCCGTCCAACGGTAAGTGTCTGCACTGAAATTTTTTGCGTTGATCTTGGCGGTGATGTTGTTACAGAAAAGGGTACTGTCCTCCAACTCCTTTGTGGAGTCTTCTGGATTTTTTAGTGTAATCGCATTGACACTAAAGTCTGAGAAAAATCCATACCGGGAAGTTCCTGTTGCACCTCCCTGAATGATGCCAACATGAAATTTACCGGATTTGTTTTCAAAAGTGACATTGGCATTTGTTCCTGCAAATTGTAGTGACAAGCTGAGCCTGGCCTGCATCCATTTGTTGTTTCCTATCACGGGAACAAAAAAACTGCCAGGCAGCTGTGCAGGATCGTTGTTGATCCTGAAGTCATTGATGATTTCTTTTGGTGCAATGATGTTTGCATAAAACTCTTCTGTACCAGATGCCCTGGTGACATTCACCCTTGATGAACCAGTACACTTGATAGAAGGGATGACGGATGCCCCCACCTCACATCCAAATCCAGCAACATGGTAAATATGAGATGGAGCGCTTGTCTCAACATAGCATGACTCGTCAGTAAGCAACCACATATAATATTCGCCTGAATTGATGTTGGCAACACTATTGCCATTGATTTTGATGGCAGTATTGTTGGCCGTGGCAAACACATAAAAATAATCAGGGCTGGTGCCATTGAACCTCCCTTTCACAACAATAAACTCATTGCCTGCCAGTTCATCTGAGATCATTTGGTCTCCTGCTGAGTCCGCACAAGTGCCACCGGGATAAACCAGTAAGTCTTCATTCACAGAAATGGAGATTGGTTTGTTGGCGGTAACCAACGTTCCGCCTGGGCGTTGATTGGGAACATTTGTATTGGCCCTGCACATATAGGTTTCGCCGCGGTTCAGTGTAATGCTATGGGTGCTTCCGGCTGCATAGCCTACAAGATCGTACTTCGCTTTCACCTGTATTGTTGTATTGTCTTCTGTGGCTACAATGACAAAATCATTTTTGTTGGTTGTTGCCTCCACAGCATTTGTTCTGTTGGCAAATGTCATTTGAAAGGGGATAGTGAATTTTTTCCCCAAGGCATTGTTTCCCTTTAATGCATAGATATTTCCACTTCTCCCATTGACAATATCATAGTAACAGGAAACAGGAACGGAGGATTTGATCAACAGACCATTTTTCAACACCCTGTTCACCTGATCATGCTCAATCATGGCAATAAAGGCAGTAAGGTCAAAAACTTGCGATGTGTTCGCAGCAATCAATGCTGTGATGGGTGAGAAGCTGGGGTTGGCTGGTTGTGTTATACTGATGCTCGCCGGCAAGGTGGATGCCGATATCCTGATGTAGATGGGCCTGTCTGCACCGGGCCCACTTGCGATATTCCCATTCAGGTCAGGGGCGCCAAACCAAAAGGCAGTATCGGATTGGGCATTCAATGCTGTTGGCGTTAAACCAACCACGGCTACACAAATGATATGGATAAACCATTTTTTCATTTATCTCAGCAACGTAATAAACCCTGCAATTTTCTTTCTTCCATTTTTAGGGTCGATGACATAGTAGTAAGTACCTGCAGGAACGGGAGTTCCTTTGAAGGTTCCGTCCCACGCTTTGGTGTAACCGACATTGTTGTAGACCATTTGTCCGTTTGCGGTATAGACTTCAATGAGGCAACCTTGGTATTGGTCGAGGTATTTTATTTCCCATGTATCGTTGATGCCATCGCCATTGGGTGTGAAGGTATTGGGTGGTTTTGGCATGGTGAGTGATACGACGAAGAGGGTATCCTTGCTGGTGCAGGCGCCTCTTCCTTTTACGGCGAGGTAGTAGTAGATATCATCTTGTGGTTTGATGATGGTGGGTTGCAGGATGGAGGTATCGCTGAGGTAGGTGGAGGGTGTCCAGGTGTAGGAGACGATTCTTCCTGTTGCTGTGGCTTTGATTTGTTTCTGTCCATCATCAAGGACGAAGAGGTCTGGCCCT
>CAITQQ010000313.1 GCA_903894575.1 uncultured bacterium | reverse complement strand
TTAGGCTGTGCATTTCCAATGTAGAAATAATCAGTGCCGTTCAATGGAGCAGTGGTGATGGTACCATCCTTTTTCCTGAACTGAGAAAGACCTGCCGTATTTTTCCCTTCATAAATAAAAGAGAAGAACTGCCCGAGTGGCTTTCCGGTTTTCAGGATCTGCAGAGAGGCTCCTGTTTGACCCTGCCCACGTGGTCCTACATATAAAATAGAATCACCATTGGAATATGGATTGGTGAGGCTGGTGATTTCATTCGTATTGTTCGCAAGATTCAGTGTAGTGGTCCAGGAGAAATCCTTGGTTTGAATAGGCGTGGAAGTCAACATCAATTCAACACCCTTGTTGCTGATGGAGCCACCATTTGCCCAGATGCGTCCACCAGGAACCAATGCAGGACTTACACTGTACTGGAACAACATGTCCTTGGTCAACTTCTCGTATACATCAATCGAACCACTCAGGATTCCTTTGAAAATAGCAAAGTCAATACCAATGTTTGACAACGATGTCTTTTCCCAACGAAGGTCAGGATTTGCTCCCTGCAATGGTCCGTATGAATTATCCAGGATACCATTGTTATAGTATGAACCGGTGATACCATAAACAAGCTTTGCATTGAATGGTCCTATGCCTTCTGAATTACCTGTCACACCATAGCTGGCGCGCAGTTTAAGATCGCTGAAGATGTTCTGGTTCTCCATGAATTTCTCATTGTTGATCCTCCATGCAGCACCTACAGATGGGAAATAACCCCACTGGTAGTTGGCACCAAACACAGAAGAACCGTCACGCCTGATGGAACCTTGCAACAGATATTTATCACCGAAATTGTAGTTCAAACGGGCAAAATCAGAAATCAATCTTTTTTCGCCAATACCGCCTGCAGACCTGATCCTGTAGCTCGAAATAGCATATGGATTACCCAATGACAGGTTGTTGTAACCAGTAAAATCTGTGATGAAGTTTGTGCTGGAAGATTGGATGCCGTCTCCTGAAGTGGTGTTCAACCAAGAGAAACCTACCACAGCATTGAGGCTGTGATCACCAAATTTTTTGTTCCAACCCAAATAGGTTTCAAGGTTGTTCTGCTTGTCTGTATATGAACTTCTGAAAGCAGATCCATTGACACCAAACAAGCTGTTGGCAATCAATGATGTTCCTGAGAAACCAGGATCAGGATTGCTGTAAAACTGTGCAGGCGAGTACTTTCCATAATAACTGTTGTAGAAAGCCGAGTTGTTATCAGTAGTACTTTGATGCGACACCAAGAGATTGTAAGTAAGATCAAAAGGCAGCTTAACTTCCGTAGTCAAACTCGCAACCAAATTGCTGGTGGCCTGATCATCTCTTGCGTTATCGATAAGTCCAACCGGATTGAAATATCCGGGAATATTGAAGTTTTCAAACCAGCTTCCGTCAGCATTATAAACTGGTGAAACGGGCAAGTGACTTGACATTTGCTCCAGGATATTGTTCTGAAGGGGAACCAAAGCAGCCTTGGTATTTGAGTTGGTTACATTGAGGTTGAACTTCACCTTGTCGTTCAAGGCCAGTTGCTCAATGTTCAACCTTGCTATGATTCTCTCCTGACTGCTCCTGATCATGATACCTTCACGGTTCACATAGTTTACCGAGGCAGAATAAGAACCATGGTCACCACCACCACTGAAAGATAGGTTGTGGTTGTGAGAGATGGCACTGCTGCGTTGAACAGCAGACTGCCAATCAGTATTGGCACCCAAATCATCAGCAGGGTTGTAAGAAAGTCCTTGAGATTTGATATAATCCCTGTGCTGGGCAGCATTCATCACGTTCAGCTTGCTGCTCACTTTTTCTACACCTGCATAGCCGCTGTATGAAACCTGTGACTGGCCTTTGCGCCCTTTCTTTGTGGTAATCATGATTACACCAGATGCAGCACGGTTACCATAAATGGCTGTGGCAGCTGCATCTTTCAACACATCAATGGATGCAATGTCTTCAGGAGCAACCAATGCAATGTCTGCACCTGGAACTCCGTCAATAACAAAGAATGGGTTCCCAGGACTGTTGATGGTTGATGCACCACGAAGGATGATGGCAGCACGGCGGTTGGGGTCACCACTTGCAGTGATATTCAAACCTGGCACCTTCCCCTGTAGCAAACGACCAACATCCGTAATCGGACCACGGTTCATGTCTTCCGGCTTGATGGTGGTGATGGCAGAAGTCAATGCCTTTCGGCTCGCCTTTCCGTAACCAACAACAACTACATCACTCAATACAGCTGATGAAGTTTGCATGATAACATTGATGGAAGAGGAAGCTCCGACAGTCTTATCAATGTCGGCATATGAAATGAAAGTAAAAGAAAGCACATCACCTTGCTTGGCACGGATGTTGTAAACGCCCTGACCAGTGGTGACAGTGCTGGCTCCTGATTTTTTGTTGGCTACGGTTACCCCTGATAGTGGTTGGCCGTTTGCATCGGTCACTTTACCAGTGACATCTTTCTGGGCCTGTTGTGCAAGTGAAATGCTTGCTTGCACAAGGACCGCAAATAGCAGTAAAACTTTTCTCATTATGGCATTTTTGGTTATGATGATACCGACATCAGTTGATGACGGACTGCCAAATTATATCTTTTTCGCTTTTTTGGTCAAATTGAAATAAATAATTTACGCAATCGTTCCCGAAATCATCACCAGTGAAATTAAAAGCTAAAAGGTATCAAACAGGGATGGATGCCTTGAACAAAACGCCCTCGTTTTTCTTTTTCTCCAGGTGAAAACTACCCCCATATAAATCACATCGATTGACAATATTTTTGATACGGAGATTGGCGGACAATTGATTAATATTTAGTTTTTTATCATCACAAAACACCTCAAGCAACATAAAATCGTTGTTGCTTTCAAGATGAATGGTGGCCATCTGGGCAGCAGACTCATGTACAATGGTTTGCAAACATTCCTGTATCGCCCTCAGGATGGTCAGTTCATG
Organism: uncultured bacterium; assembly: GCA_903894575.1. Taxonomy (GTDB): domain Bacteria; phylum Bacteroidota; class Bacteroidia; order Chitinophagales; family Chitinophagaceae; genus Pollutibacter. Next base: position 11,959 of record CAITQQ010000313.1, on the reverse strand, counting down.
GTCCTTGTTCTTTTTTTTGCTGGGGGAAAAGCCGCTGTGATCAAAGGTGATGGATATGGACTTCCCTTTGTTCAAGCGATTGACGAGATCTGTCACAAGGTCTGTCAGGGGAATATGGGTCAGCGAATCAGGATTGATGTCATTGCAAATCTTGTTGACTTCGTCAACGGCACTGTACATGATTTGCTTTACTTTCTCTGTAAATTCTCCTATCGCCTTGTCCATTACTGGCAAAAATTCCAGCATCATCCTGCCTGCTGTAAGGATTTGATTTACATTTTCATGCAAGATATTGGCAATTTCTTTCCTGTCCAGTTCAGTTCTTTCAATTACGGCCCTGACAATTTCCTTGTTCTGCTGTTCCTGGAGCGAAGCAATTTTTTCTTGAAGTTCTTTCGTGGTGGTGATATCAACATGGGTTCCGACCAGTAGAACAGGCTTCCCGTCTGTATCTTTTTCAACGACCACACCCCTGTCCAACACCCAGTGCATCTTTCCCTTGTCATCAAAAATCCTGTACTCCATGGCATGGCGCTCCTGTTTCATGTTCTTGTAGGCAAGATCACTCTCTTTGAGCAGATGTCGATCATCTGGATGGGTGCTTTCCCACCAGATATTTTCTGCCTGGGTAGCCTTTAGATCAGCAGGTAAAAAGCCAACAAATGGATTGTATTGTGAAGAGTACCAGGTGGTGCCTGTCCTGAAATCGTGCGACCATGCACTGTCGCCCAGATTGCTCATGATTTCCCGAACACGGCCATAGCCATCGGGTAGAAGCTGGGCCTCGTTGACTGAAGGGAGTGTAGTTTTGCCTTTGCTTTGGGTAGGTGGTGTTTTGGAACTCATAATGGTTGCACGTGCAATGTAGCTACTTTTTAAAGTAACATTACTACTAATTTGCAAGAATTATGAACTAAATCGTTTAACCTTCTGATTTTTTTACTTGTTATCGCTAAACACTTTGAGCGCTTCTTCATCTTTGTACTGAACAATCAATGATTTTAACTGCCCTTTCAGGTCGGCTATCAGACCCTTCATTTTAGGATCTTCATACAAGTTATTGATCTCTTGCCGATCATTTTTTAGGTCGAACAGTTCCCAGGTATCATAAGGGCCATAGAAGCGGATCAATTTATACCGTTCTGTACGTACACCAAAATGAGGGGCAACATGGTGTGGCTGGGGAAATTCATAATAATGATAGAACATGGCCTTTCTCCAGTCCTTGGTGATGGGTTTTTCAGCCAGCAATGGGGCAAAACTTTTTCCCTGGATGTCTTCTGGAACCTTGGCCCCAGCCATGTCAATGATGCTTGGGGCAAAATCGATGTTCACCACCATGCCATCAACGATGGTGCCAGGTTTGACTTTTCCTGGATATTTCATCACAAATGGGGTGCGCAAACTTTCCTCGTACATGAATCGCTTGTCGAACCAGCCATGTTCTCCCATATAAAAACCCTGATCAGAAGTGTAAATTACAATGGTGTTTTCTGAAAGCCCGTTTGAATCCAGGTAATTCAAAATCCTGCCAATATTCCTGTCCATTGATCGGGCTGTAGCAAGATAGTCCCTGAGGTAGCGCTGGTATTTCCATTTGAGCAGGGCTACACTATCATCCTTTACCTTGTTGTACTCAAGCTCAGCCTTGTCGTAATATTTTTTGTACACTGCTTTCTCTTCTGCAGTCATCCTGCCAAACATACCCGGCCTGGTGTAATCGACCCCCATTTTGAGGTCATCACGCAATACCATGGTTTTGTCAATGGTCATGTCCTGGTCTGCTGCTGCTCTTCTTCCTTTGTAATCATCATTGAAATTGGCGGGAAAGGCAAATTCCCTGTTTTCAAACTCAGCAAGGTCTTGGGGGTCAGGCATCCAGTTCCGGTGTGTAGCTTTTTCTCCAACCACCATGAAAAATGGTTTCTGTTTGTCGCGGCCATCCAGCCACTCCAAAGCAAAGTCACTGATCAGGTTGGTAACATAGCCTTTGTGCCTGACGGTGTCTTTGTTCATGTGCACAAAATCGGGCTGAAAATAATTTCCCTGGTCTGGCAATACCCTCCAGAAATCAAATCCACCGGGCAAGGTATTGAGGTGCCATTTTCCTATCCAGGCAGTCTGGTAATTGTATTGGGAAAGCACCCGTTGGATCTGCTGCTGATTGGAATCAAATGCACGACGGGGGCTATTGTCACGCAAACCATTGATATGGCTGTATTTTCCTGTAAGCAATACCGCCCTACTCGGTGCACAGATTGAATTGGTGACAAATACATTCTTGAACAAGGCACCTTCTTTGGCAATCCTGTCAATATTGGGCGTTTGCATCAACTTGCTCCCGTATGCACTGATGGCCTGCTCGGTATGGTCGTCGGAAAAGATGACCAGGATGTTGGGCCTTTTTTCTTGTGCATTAGATACAAGTGCAAGAAGACAAAATGCCAACAAATTAACAACTGAGCATGCTTTTCTCATAACAGGCGTTGAAGGATGATGAATAGATCAATAAGGTGAATTGTACCTTCCAATTTTTCTGCGGTAAGCAGGAAGGTACTTTTTATACATGAAAGACAATTCTACAGATTTGTAATTGACTGAGCCCGTTTTTGAAGGGCTGGCACTCACATCATAACTCAATCCAAACTGAAAACCATTGAAGGCATAGCCAACATAGGGAGTTATCGCATCATTGACCCTGTAATAGAGCCCGAAGTTGACCATCCTCATCTTGTTTTCTTCAAAACCACTTTGACCATGTTGAATGCCCATGATGGCGCCCAATGAAGTAACCGACATGCCATCTTGGATAAGGTGTAAGGCACTAAAATTTGCACTGATGGTTTCATTGATGGCCGTTCCGAAATCTGCATGGGCAGTGTACCTTGGAGCAATCTTCTTTGTAGGGTCGTTCAACAAGCTCCTCTTTGTTTTAATGAACCTATACCCGGAAATGCCAAGATTCAAAAAGGAAAATTCAGCATCATAGGTGTACAAAAGTCCTGCAGTTGCCGAAGTGAATGAGGTTGAATTTCCAAGATTCATTTCAGCTATAGGCAAGGCCTGATTGAAACCTGAACTTGAAAGTTGTTGGTCAAATGTCAAACCACCAAGGTCAACCCTTGTGCTGTTATTGACTACGCCCAACGCTACAGAAATACCATTGCCGTTGTCATCCAATGCCTGATGATAGCTGGCGTTGAGGTTAACAAAATTGCTTTTGTACAATCCATCCATGGCCTTTTCAGCAAGCACCATTCCTCCCAGTCCAAAATAACTCTGGTCTTGGAGGGTTTTCAATTTGCCATCAAAAGAAATGGTTTGGGTGCTGTATGGTGATATATTTCCTATCCATTGCCGCCGGATATTGCTTACTGCTCTCCAGTCTGCATCACTGGATCCTGCCAATGCAGGATTAATAGACAATGGCGATGCAATGAACTGTGAAAAGTTCGGTTCTTGTGCAAGCAGATGAGCAGGTAGGGAGGCCAGCAAGGCAAACCCAATGCAAATAAATCTTGTATACTGAATTGATTTTTTCATGTCATCGCATTAACAATACGCTACCAGTTTGTTGAACCTTGTTTCCATTGATATCAATACCCTCGGCAATCCATAAATATGCATCCATGGGTTGCTGTTTGCCGAAGCTTACACCGTTCCATCCTTCTGCAGTTGTCTTGGTTTCGTAAACCTGTTTCCCGAATTTATTGAAAATCTTCAGGTAGGTCAAGGACTTCATTCCTGCGATATAAGGATAGAGCACATCATTTACACCATCTCCATTGGGAGTGAAAGACTTGGGCACAAAAATATTAACCAGCGCTGAATCAAATACCAGGACTTTGATGGTGTCCACAGTTATACATCCTGCAGGCGAGGTCATTTTAATATAATAGGACTGTGTCTGATTATATGTAAATACAGGATTATTTATTCGGTAAAAATTCAGCCCCCATGAAGGTTGCCAATCGTAGGCATAATTGATTCCCTCAAAGGTTCTGGCCTTCAGTTGAATGGGCCTTGCAGCGTTGGTACTCACTGTTTCCAGTTTTGCAGCACGGATGGGCTCAGCAATCATGATCAGGCTGTCTTTTGAGATGGAATAGGTGCAGCTTGGAACACTGGCAGATAAAGTGATTTTTTTCAATCCGCCTTTCTTGAACATGGTTGTTGCATTGTACATTTTGGAGGAGTCCTCTCCATTGAAATTCCATTTCCAGCTGATGTTCCTGACGGATGAAGTATCAGAATAATTCACGAATTGTTTTACGGTATTGATACAATTGGTAGGATCATTGGAGAATGAAATGCCAAAAGTTTTCAGGTCTGCCATCTTGATGCTGTTGACAGTCATATTGGTACAACCCAATGAATCAATCACCTTCGCGGAATACGTACCCTGCATGTAGGCATTGAAATTGACACTGTTGGCATTGCTGATCAGGGTATCATTCCTGTACCATTGGTAGACCTTGGCCAATGGGGTGATGGACATGGGCTGGAACTGTCCAATACAGATAAGGGTTCCATTAGGCGCATTGATGGTATTCAACGGCAGTTTGTTCAATCGTTGAACAATGTTGGCAACTCCAGCTGAAGCGTTTGTAGAGTTAGAGCAATACGCATCACTCACATTCATGATGGTCATCCGATAGTTTACTGAATCTTTGGGAAGATTGGATTGAACAAAAATTGAATTGGGCTTTGAGAAGCCACCAACCTGGGTTAGGAAACCATCCTTGTTATCAATATAACTGATAGACCAAGGACCAGTTCCTGTAAAACTTAGATTCAAGGTATCATTGGCATTGACACAGATGCTAGAAGGCCCTGTTATCTTTACCCTTGGTGTTGGATTGACAGCAACCCTCAACTGGAAGGAATTGCCCATACATCCATTGGTAATTGTCTGAATCTGATAACTGGAATACACAATGCTGTTGCCAGAGTTGGACAGTGTTTGCGTTACAGTTGACCTGTAGGTTGTATCATTGGAAGTGTATCCACCCAAGGCAAACGATGGATTCACTTCATTGAATTTCCATTTGTAAAGGGTATTGCTAGGAACACCAGTAGGGCTGAACACGATTTGCTTTCCATTGCAACTGTTGGCTGTTTGGTCCCCGATTCTAGCAATGGGCTTAACAGTAACAAACACATTGAACGGCTTGAGTGCACAGACAGGGTTGGTAGGATTGATGGTATACACCGCCAATGCATTGGAGTTGATTCCACTTTTCAACGTATCATAAACCAAGGTTTGTGGAGTAGTTTTCTTGGTGAAGCTACTCAATGAACCTGATGGCAAAATGGTTGGGGCCTCCCAGGTATAGGTGGTACGCATCGGTTCAAGATCAACAGGCAGGCTGAACTCGCTTCCACTGCAAATGGTAATCCTCTGGTCCGGCACAATGGGTGCAGGATTAACAATGAAGGTTACAAATTGTGTACTGTCTGTACAGCCATTGAAAGTGGTCCTGTAGTTATAGGTAACCTTCACTGGATTGATCGTAGTATCCAGCAGGGTTTCATCAATAAGAAAACTTCCTCTTGCAGACAGGTTGCTTAATCCTGGGATACTATCCCTGGTCCAGGTGAAGATGGTACCTGGTGTCTTGCTGGTTGGAATATAGGAAAATGGTGTACCACTACAAATATCTGGCAATGATTTAGGACTGCTCAAAACAGGTATAGGGTTAACAACCACACTCAATTTAAATGGATTTCCCAAACATCCGCCTGAACTGGCTCCTGGTATGATGGGCGTAAGTTGATATTCTGCAACAGAAGGAAAATCAGTAAGGTTCTTGAGGCTTCCTGTAACATTGGTTGTTGGAATGATGGTATTTTCAGTTCCGCCAATCAATCCAACGCCAAGACTGGGTCTGCTCCAAAGGAAAACAGCACCGACGCTGTTGGGCGGGTTGATGTTGAAATTGGTACCGCTGCAAACAGGGGTTGTCTGGTCATTCAACGTAAGTACCGGATTGACCACCTCATAAACAGTTTGTAGGTTGGTACATCCATTCGCTGTCATCGTAAATACATAAGGAACCTGTACTGTGTTGAAAGTGGTATTGGTGAGCTTTTCGCTGATGCTGTTGAATCCCTGTGTCAATGGTTCTGTTATCCCAACAACATAAGACCTGGTCCAGCTAAAACTCACATCCCTGGTGCTGCTGACAGGGGTATAATTGAAAAGATTCTCAGAGCAGATTGGGGTTGGTTTGGTGGGGCTGGATAGGACGGGCTGGGGATTGACAACCAATGAAACCAACTGTGTTTTTGCATTCAAACAACCATTGTATAGCAATGAGAATCGGTAGTTTACAGTAATGGGATCACCTATTGAGTCTATGAGCAACTCATTGATGTCTGCATAGCCAGATGTGGCAGGATTCTGAAGCCCAGTTATTCCATCCCTCACCCAAATGAAGGCTGTTCCGGGAAAATTGCTGGTGGGCAAATAGCTGAAAGTATTTCCACTACAGATTGCCGGCAGGTTCAAGGGGCTGGTCAATGTCGCAGAATTGGCTTTTACATTAACCCTGACCGTAAAAGGATTACCAACACAACCATTGGCTACTGGAGTAACGTTATAATAAGCACGCCCGGTGGTTGTATCACTGTTGGTATTTCTCAGTGTCTGGCTGATCAAAGTCTGCAGTACATCTTGTGGAGAACCTCCCGTTATTCCATTGCTGTAGGTCGGCTCAACCCACTTGTACAATGACCCTGGAGGTAGATTGTTGGGCATGGCTACAGTAAAGGGACTTCCGCTACAAACCGTTGAAACCAAAGTATCCGTTATGTAGGGTGATGCCTTGACTGTTACCACAATCGAGAATGGCTTTCCAACACAATCGCCAAACCTTGGCGTCATCTTGTAAGTGGACATTACATCAATGGAGTTGGTCGTATTGGTCAAAACCTGACTGAAGCTGGGCACTGGCGTTGTTTGCGCAGCACCACCGAGAACAGCATTGGGGATATTGAATACGGGAGCATCCCAGGTATAGGTGGTGATGAAGGGCAAGGGAGATGGATTCATTGAAAACGGATTCCCGGGGCAAATAGTGGTATCCTTGTTCAAAATGGTAGGGGTTGGATTGACTGTTGCAACAAAACTGAATGGTTTGCCAGGACAACCCTGTGCAATCGGTGTAACGGTATAGGTGGCTTGTGAAATATTATTAGAAACATCCAACAAAGTTTGTGTGATACTTTGGACTGGAGACGTATTGGCGGATGCCCCCACCAATGCATTGGCAGGAACAATCACAGGCAATCCCCAGGTATAGGAAGTAGTAATACCCGTAAGGTTGCTTGTGGGGGAAGTGGAAAACTGTGCGCCACTGCATACAATTCTTGATGCTGTTGATACCACAGGCAAGGGCCTGACGGTAACCACCAAACTGAATGGGTTGCCAATACAATTGCCACTTTTGGGCACAATAGTAAACGTAGCAGCGCCACCAGCATTAACACCAGAATAACTTAAATTCCCAATGATGGTTGTATCCCCCAAAAGTTTGACATTTGTTTCTCCATCATTCAAAATAAGACCTGTAGCAAGTGTAGGAGAACTCCAGGTATATGTAGTTCCCTGCGGGACGGGGTTGGGAGTAGAAATGAAATTGTCATTGCTACAAGCCACGAGGGTCTGCGTTCCTAAGGCAGCTACAGGATTTACCCTGATCACAATTTTGAATGCAGTACCTGCACAAGCCGTGGTTGGGCTGGGTGCTATATTATATGTTGTAACAGGCGTAACAACATAGCTGGCGAAAGATGTTGTTGTTCGCAAGTTGTTGAGGGCTGGAGCAAAAACAATCTGATTGGATTGGGCAGAAATGCCAGTCCCAGAGAGTGAGCCAGCAGGCTGTAACTGTGGCGTTGCCCAATTATAAACGGTAACCATACCTGTCCCTGTTGGAGTTGCGGTGAGCGAACTGAATATGGGGAGGGATCCGCTGCAAATCTGAAGTGTGTCAGATGGTGGGGTTACCACTGGCGCTGGAAAAACTGTCACAACAAGATCAAAAGGCTGGGAAGACTCACAATTTCCTGCTTTTGCAAAAACATTATAGGTAGCAATCTGTGGAACGAGCCCCCTGTTTGTTAAGACCTGGGATATTGGAGCATCCACATATTCCCCTGCAGCCTTGTTGAGCCCAGACCCACCCTTCAACAATGCCGTGTCACTGTACTGTGGAGCTGTCCAGGTATAAACGGTGCTTGCTGGAATAATGGTTGAGCCGGAAACACCCACAGGAGGAGAATACCGGAAAGGAGTTCCACTGCATGCAGCTGTTGTCTGGGTTGTCAGCAACTGAGGCCTGGGGTTTACAGTAACGGTATACTGAATAGAAGAAGTAGCAGCACAGTAGGCTGTATTGCTTGTGAGGTTGTAGGGGTAAATGGGTGTCAGGCTGTACGTAACACTTACAGGTAGCGCAGTTGAGTTGGTGATCTTCTGTTGGTTAAAATTACCCAGTTTTGAAACAGGATTGGTGACGGAATAGGTTCCGGCAGTTATTCCTGACAATCCTGCAGCACCAGGTGCAGTCCAAATCATATAAACACCACTGCTGATCTGGGTTTTGGGGACGAATGCCTTGATGCCAACATCACTACAGATGGTATCATAAACATTGAACTCTGTAATGACTGGCGTGGGATTTATTTTATATGTCAACGTATCCTGGACAAGGCATCCAATGGCTGAATACATTGAAATAACAAAAGGAACATTGGCTACAGATCCAGTGGTATCGATAATATTGTCTGTTAATGTAGTTGAATTTCCTCTTGACTCCGGACTACCCCAGATGGTATTCCTGACCCAATTGAATCCGCCAGTTGCTTGCAAAGCTCCGGTTACTCCCACGTTAAAATTTACACTGCCGCAGCCATTGGCATAGGTACTCCATGTGTTTTTGTTGTTGATAAAGGGAATCGCTTGAATATTAATTGTCAGATTGTAAATTTTTGCATCAGAGGCTGTTACCCTTAAAGCAAGCACACCAGGGTTGGCTGGATTTGTCAATCCAATGTTCTGGGTTACAGTGGGCGAAGCCGTTGACTGGGGAGCATGATTTTTTACATTGGTAGCAGCTGCAACAGTCCAGGTAAAAGTAACTCCAGGTGCGAGTGTTCCGAAGGAAGTAGAGAAGTCCCTGGCAGTGCCAGGGCAGTAATCACTCACGGTTACATTGATCTGTGCTTTTATCGATGTAAAAGCAAAGGCAAAAATCAGGGGAAGTAAAAGTTTACGTATCAGCATTTCAGCAGATTGAAGTTAATATTATTTTGCAGGAGTGATGATGATATTCCTGTATTCAATCGGTCCATGATCTCCCTGCAACATGATGGGCCCAGGTTCGCCCTCTTTGCTGTCCAAGGCACCACCCGTGATCCCAGGGATGATCTGGTCGGTGATGATTTTTTTTCCATTCGCCACAACCGTCACCCGTCTGCCAACCAGCGTCACATCATAGGTCTGCCATTCACCGGGTGCTTTTGCAGCCATTTCATTGGGTGTAACGAACCCATAAATGCCTCCAAAAAAGGTTGAGGAAGGTTCCTGACCCCTGTTATCTTCCACTTGAATCTCATATCGGCCCCTCAGGTAAACCCCACTGTTGCTGCCTTCAGGATACCTGAACTCAATATGCAACTTAAAATCATTGAATTTTTGATCGGTGATGATATTGGCGCCTGATTGGGGGCTTTTCATGATACCATTTTCGGCAATCCACTGATTTTTCTTCTTAGACGCATGCCAGCCATCGAGGTTTAATCCATTGAAAATTTTAATGGGCTCACCCCAGACCACATCCGCTGTTCTTTTGAGCAAAGGTGCCCTCTCTCCAACAAGTGTTTGTTTTTGGCCCATGCTGCTGACAATGGTTCCGGTCAACTTATCCCCCTTCAACAATGCCTCAAAAACCATGTCCTTATCGCTGTTCTCCCACTGTGCGGGTATGCTGAAGCTGACTTTGCCATCAACAAAATTAACTTTCGAAATAGGTCGTGCACTGCCCCCATCGGCAACAAAATAGCCAACAAGGGTCTTGATGCCGGAAAGTTTTACCTCAAGCCAGGAAGGCACAACCTTATCCCCTAAATCCACCATAAGGTCCCACCGACCAATAGGTGATTCAGTTTGAGCGTTGACGGAACCAATGGATGCTGAAAGTAATAAGACCAAGGATAGGGTATAAAAGGCGCTAGAAAAATGGATTTTCTTTGTATTGGGCATATGGCTTTGGTTAATCGAGAAACAAGTTAAGGAAATCAGTTGAAAAACAATAAAAATCAAATCTTAATGTATCTTACTTTTCCTAATATGAAGTTGCCAGGTAAAATCATCATAACAGTCCTGCTCTGTGTTGGCTCCATCATGGGGTATTCACAAGTGGATACCCAGTTTTGGTTTGCTGCGCCAGACCTGCAACAGGCCCATGGCGACAGGCCCATATTGTTACGGATGGCGGCATCCAAACTTCCAGCAACCGTGACCATATCCATTCCGGCCAACCCCGGGTTTAACCCCATCAATATCTCTATCGCAGCCAACAGCTCACAATCTGTTGATTTGACAGCTTTTATCGGTTTGATTGAGAACACCCTACCCAATGCGGTATATCAAAAAGGCTTGCTAATCAGCTCAACATCTCCCATTGCCTGTTATTATGATATTGCCCATCCCAACAATGGCGACATGTATGCCCTAAAAGGCAAAAATGCCTTGGGCAAGAAGTTTACCATTCCACTACAGATGGATTTTAACAACAGGACGGCGGTAAATACACCCTATACAACCGATTTCATCATTGTTGCCACCGAAGACAATACCAGCATCACCATCAGTCCCAAAAATACATTGATCGGCAGGGCAGGGCCTTTTACCATTGTGCTCAACCGTGGTGAAACCTATGTTTGTACTTCGACAAGCACGATTGGCAGTTCAAAACCCGGCGGAACAATTGTCACATCAAACAAACCCATCGCCATATCGACGAAGGATGATTCCATCGCACTTCCAGGGCAACCCTGCTCCGATACTGCAGGAGATCAACTGCTGCCCGATGACCTTGCAGGCAATGAATTCATCGTCGTCAAAGGATACCTAAGCACTAGCCCAGACCACTACTATGTTTACGCCACCAGCAACGCAACAACCATAAAAATTAACGGGCTTTCCGTTGGCACCATCAACGCCGGAGAATTTTATACCGGCAAACTGACGGATATTTCTTGTTATATCGAATCAGACAAGCCGACCCATGTATTTCATGTCACAGGATTTGGCTGTGAAGTAGGAGGTGCAGTCATTCCACCGATTCGCTGTACCGGTTCCACTTCGGTGAACGTTACAAGGGCAACAAGCACAGAAGCCTTCTACGTGAACGTCATTTCTCCATCAGACATCATCAACAGCTTTACCTTGAATGGATCAAATACTTTGATTGATGCTACAGTATTTCAGGTCATTCCAGGTTCAGGTGGAAAGTGGATGGCTTCAAGAATAACGGTTCCAACCAATGTGGCGAGTGCAGGTCAGACCGTTACCATAGACAACCCTAAAGGAAAATTCCATGTTGGGATCATCCATGGTAGTCCCTCAAGCACTACCCGGTACGGCTTCTTTTCAGATTTCAGCAGCAATACCATAGTGCTGAAAAATGCAGAAGATTCCACGAAAGAGTTGAGCGACACCATCACACTCTGTAACAACATCACCGCCAAGATCAACGCAAAAAATTTCAGTGCAGACACTTACCGTTGGACGGGGCCTAATGGGTTTACCAGTGATAGTTCGATGCTGATCATCAATCCTTATCGGGCTAAGGATACCGGGCTCTATACCATCACCACTTCAGGGGCAGGTTGCGGTACGGCATCAGACAGCATCAGGCTCTTCATCGATCAGCCTGTTGCCGATTTTCAG